>USIU01000041.1 GCA_900554745.1 uncultured Leuconostoc sp. | reverse complement strand
ATTAGCCCATTAGTCCAAGCTGATGATGCCATTTTGGTCGACACAACCGGGCATAGTATCGCCGAAGTCGTGGCAATCATTACAAAAATTATTGTAGACAAACAGCAAGATTAACTTACAGCGTGAAAACGCTGTTTTTTACTATACAAGATAAAAATATTCTGGTAAACTATACACATAGTGTAAATTGTAGGAGGACGTTAGACGTCATGAGTGAAACAAACAACGAGTTCTTAGCAGCTCTCGAAAGCGCAGCAGATCAAATTAAGGTGGGAGATGTCGTTACTGGTGAGCTTTTAGCTATTGATAACGATAACCAAGCAGTTGTTGGTTTGTCTACCGGTGAAGAAGGAGTTGTGCCAGCACGTGAGTACTCAGACGATCGTAACATCAACCTGGCAGACGAATTAAAGATTGGTGATACCATTGAAGCAGTTGTCATTTCTAACGTAACAAGCGACAAGGAAGGCGTAGCTTACTTGTTGTCAAAGAAGCGCTTGGATGCACGCAAGGCATGGGAAAACTTAAGCTTTGCTGAAGGTGACACAGTTGATGCCAAGGTAATCAACGCTGTTCGTGGTGGTTTGATTGTTGATGTTAACGGCGTACGTGGTTTCGTACCAGCATCAATGGTTGCAGAACGTTTCGTTTCTGATTTGAACCAATTCAAGAACAAGGATATTAAAGCACAAGTTATCGAAATTGACCCTGCTAATGCACGTTTGATTTTGTCACGTAAGGCTGTTGCTGCACAAGAACGTGCTGCACAGTTGGCTGAAGTATTTAGCAAGTTGTCAGTTGGTGAAGTTGTTGAAGGCACTGTTGCACGTTTGACAGACTTCGGCGCATTCGTTGACTTGGGTGGTGTTGATGGTTTGGTTCACGTATCAGAAATCTCACACGATCGTGTGAAGAACCCAGCCGACGTATTGACAAAGGGTGACAAGGTTGACGTTAAGATCTTGGCATTGGACACTGAAAAGGGTCGTATCTCATTGTCAATCAAAGCAACACAACGTGGTCCTTGGGACGAAGCTGCAGATCAAATCGCTGCCGGTTCAGTCCTTGAAGGAACTGTTAAGCGCGTGAAGGACTTCGGTGCCTTTGTTGAAATTTTGCCTGGTATCGAAGGTCTTGTACACGTATCACAAATTTCAAACAAGCGTATTGAAAACCCATCAGAAGTTTTGAAGTCTGGTGACAAGGTACAAGTGAAGGTATTGGACATCAAGCCAGCCGAAGAACGTATTTCATTGTCAATGAAGGCTTTGGAAGAAAAGCCAGAACGTGAAGATCGTCGTGGTAACGATGGTTCAGCTTCACGTGCTGATATCGCTGCTTACAAGCAACAAGATGACTCAGCCGCAACATTGGGCGACATCTTTGGTGATAAGTTGTAAGAAGCATCAACATAAAAGAGCTGGTTCGCCAGTTCTTTTATTTTTGAAGAAAAATTGAGTGAGCATTAGTGGGCGCTCACGGTATGAAAAAGGAGGTGCGATTATGGCAGCACCAGTAGTAGCCATTGTTGGCCGACCAAACGTCGGAAAGTCGACTATCTTTAACCGGATGGCCGGGGAACGCATTGCAATTGTTGAAGATCAACCAGGGGTGACACGTGATCGTTTATACGCGCCAGCCGAATGGTTGAATTATGAATTTCGGATGATTGATACCGGTGGTATTGAACTTGGGGACGAACCATTTTTAGCAGAAATTCGCGCACAAGTTGAATTAGCCTTAGATGAAGCTGATGTGATTGTCATGGTGACATCTGGTCGTGAAGGGGTGACTTCAGCGGATGAAGTGGTCGCTAAAATGCTTTATAAGACTGACAAACCGGTCGTGCTTGCGGTGAATAAGGTTGATAATCCAGAAATGCGCCAAGACATTTATGACTTTTATTCACTTGGTCTTGGTGAACCTTATCCAGTTTCTGGCTCACACGGTTTGGGCTTGGGTGATTTGTTGGATGAAGTGGTTAAGAATTTCCCAGACGAAGCAGCCGAACAAGAAGATGATGGGGCCATTCGCTTTAGTATCATTGGCCGACCAAATGTCGGCAAGTCTTCAATTGTAAACGCCATCTTGGGTGAAGAACGGGTGATTGTGTCGAATATTGAAGGTACAACGCGTGATGCCATCGATACGCGTTTTGTCACACCTGAAGGTGATGAATTCATCATGGTGGATACTGCTGGGATGCGTAAGCGCGGTAAGGTGTATGAGAATACGGAAAAGTATTCTGTCATGCGCGCCTTGAAAGCCATCGATGATAGTAATGTCGTCTTGATGGTCTTAGATGCCGAAGCCGGCATTCGGGAACAAGATAAGCACGTGGCAGGTTTTGCACATGAAGCCGGCCGTGCCATGATTATTGTGGTCAACAAGTGGGATGCGATTGAAAAAGATGACCATACCATGAAGGATTTCGAGAATTTGATTCGCGCCGAATTCAAGTTCTTGGACTATGCGCCAATTGTCTTTGTGTCAGCCAAAACTGGGCAACGACTCGATCGTTTGCCACAAATGATTAAGGATGTTGACGCGAACCACCGTAAGCGTATCTCATCGTCAACATTGAATGATGTGATTATGGATGCGATTGCCGTTAACCCAACGCCAACTGATAATGGTCGGCGCTTACGTGTTTATTATGCGACACAGGTTGCGGTTCAGCCACCAACTTTTGTTATTTTTGTCAATGACG
Organism: uncultured Leuconostoc sp.; assembly: GCA_900554745.1. GTDB lineage: Bacteria > Bacillota > Bacilli > Lactobacillales > Lactobacillaceae > Leuconostoc. The sequence goes on along the minus strand of USIU01000041.1, from coordinate 5,613 downwards.
TTGAGTTGATGCATTTCTCATACGAACGTTTCTTAGAAAATAAAATTCGAGAAGCCTTTGATTTCACGGGAACACCCATTAAATTGATTGTTCGTGCCCGTAAATGAGAAGTGAGCGACATCACATGTGAAACATGTTGTGATGACGTCATTTTCGTGTGACAAAATTATTACGAAAACCTGAAAACCCGCATAAACACTACACATTCGGGCGTTCTTGTGTTATTCTAGTTACATGAAATAATGTTTCGACAGATTTCAAAACCGGTTGACGGTTAATAAAAACTCTTAGGAGAAGCGAAAATGGCTAACAAGCAAGAATTAGTAGATTCAGTTGCAAAGGCAACTGGTTTGACAAAGAAGGATGCTACTGCAGCAGTTGATGCTGTCTTTACATCAATCGAAGAAGCTTTGAAGAACGGTGAAAAGGTTCAATTGATCGGTTTTGGTAACTTTGAAGTTCGTGACCGTGCAGCTCGTAAGGGTCGCAACCCACAAACTGGCGCAGAAATCGAAATTCCTGCATCAAAGGTACCTGCATTCAAGCCTGGTAAGGCATTGAAGGAAGCTGTTAAGTAATTCGATTTTAATGCAATCTGAATTAACAGGGTATCCTGAGAGAAATAAGTCACAGTAAGTGTTTATTTTCTCATCTAGCATACCAAGGGCAAGCGCAGCCGCGCTTGCCTTTTTCTGTCGTGTTTGAAGCGTGACTTTTAAAGCTTGCTAATAGGTAAAGGGCAATTGGCTTAAAAAATGATGTGCAAAATTCACCCTATCGCGTTGGTTTTGTGTTAGACTATGCTTGTAACGTCAGATTACAACTCAAGGAGGACAGGTTATGTCAGTTGAAGAAAAGTTTGATAACGCTAAGGACAAGGTTGCTGGTAAGGCAAAGGAAGTAGAAGGCAAGGTTACCGGTGATAAAGCACGTGAAGCAGAAGGCAAGGCCCAGGGGCTATTTGCTGATGTGAAGGACAAGCTATCAGATGCTGCTGAAGCAGTCAAGGACAAGGCAGAAGATGCCGTTGACGCAGTGAAAGATGGTTTCGACCATCTCAAAAAGTAAGGAATCAGTTAGTGGCGCTGCTCATTTGAGTAGCGTTTTTATTTTGAATAGATCGCGATACTTGTTGCCCATAAACTCGCTGTTATCAACGGTTTTATGGTAAAATAGGCTGTTAAATAAAATCATATCAATCAGGAATACGCCCTGAGTTGCTCAGGGTGTGTTCTGCTGAAAATAGGTGTCACAGTTAAAGGAGTCAGAATGTCAACCAGTTATGCCGAACAAATGTTAGATGCGCTTGAACGTGGTCAGTTAGACACGGCGCAACAATTTTTTGATCAATCATTACGTCAAGATAGCGATGAGTTGGTTTATAGTCTAGCCGAAGAATTATATGCGTTGGGATTTTTGGATGAATCCCGGCGTGCTTACCAACAATTATTGGCCAAGTATCCTGAAGAAGATGAATTGCGAACGGCGTTAGCTGATATTGCCATTGAAGATGGGGATATTGATGACGCGCAAAATTACCTCGCGCAAATTCAACCTGATTCGGATTCTTATTTGCGCGCGCTACTGGTTAAGGCGGATATATATCAATCAGAAGGCTTGAATGAGGCGGCTGAACACAGTTTGCTACAGGCGGAAAAGTTAGCACCAGACGAAGATATTATCCAGTTTGCCTTAGCAGAATTTTATTTTGCTAATCAAGCCTATCAAAAAGCAATTAGTCGCTATCGTGCGTTGCTTGTGAAGGGGAAGCGTGAGATGAGTCGTGTGGACCTCGTGGCGCGGATTGGGGTCGCTTATGCCCAAATTGGACAATATGACCACGCTATCGGGTATTTGGAACAAATTAAGCCAGAATTAATGACGTTGGACACGCGTTTCCAGTTAGCCATTTTGTATCAAGAGACCCATCGTGAAAATGAAGCGATTCGCTTATTTAATGATATTTTGGATGTCGATCCTAAGTACACATCAGTTTACCCACTCTTAGGACAAGCTTATACACAAGTACATCAGTTAGAGGATGCTTATCGTACGTATCAAGCGGGTCTAGCCCAAGATGAAACCAATGTGTTGTTGTATCGCTTGGCAGGACAAGCAGCCGAAAAATTAGGCGATACGGCTGCTGCCGAAGCATACTACCTCAAGGGGCTAGCTGTTGATGAGTCAGATGTGGCCACATTAATTGCCTTAACTGACCTCTTGTTTGCGCAACAACGTTACGACGATGTGATTGCGCGCTTAACGGCAGCCATGCAAGAAGACGTCGTAGATCCGCAGTTCTATTGGTCATTAGCCCGTGCTTATCAAGCGATTGGCGAGACAGAAAAGGCAGCCGAGAATTGGGAAACGGCTGCGCCATTATTCCAAGACAACAGTGCCTTTTTGCGTGATTTAGTTGATTGGTATCATGAACAAGGCCAACCTGAGGCAGAAATCAAGGCTTTGAAACAATACCTATTCCTGGCGCCTGATGACATGGACATGCAAATGCGGCTAGAAGATTTGGCTTACTAACAAAAAAAGACCGGCATCAGCCTGACAAATGGTGCGGGGAGTGTTTCTAATGCGCGTGTTTTTGATATAATAGACAAAAGGATATGATGTATGAAAATTGAAACGTTACCCTCGGAATTTGTGGCTGCCCAACCGGTGTTACAACGCTTAGAAGCAGCCGGATTTGAGGCTTATTTTGTTGGTGGCTCAGTACGCGATATGTTGCTGCAAAAGCCGATTCATGATGTGGACATTGCGAGTGCGGCATTTCCAGAAGAAGTTAAAAAACAATTTGATAAAACCGTCGATACAGGAATTCAGCATGGGACAGTGATGGTATTAGACCATGGATTAGGGTATGAAATCACGACGTTTCGAACGGAATCAACTTATACGGACTTTCGCCGGCCGGACAAGGTGACGTTTGTGCGTAGTTTGGCCGAAGATCTCCAGCGCCGTGATTTTACGATCAATGCCTTGGCCATGACGCATGATGGTGAAATTGTTGACTTGTTTGATGGGTTAGGAGATTTGTCAGCGGGGGTGATTCGAGCCGTTGGTGAAGCCGAAGTACGCTTTACTGAAGACGCGTTGCGCATGATGCGGGCGTTGCGTTTTAGTGCCCAGCTTGGCTTTCAAATTGCACCCGATACGCGCGCGGCCTTGCGGCGTTTGGCACCTAATTTAGCCAAAATTGCTGTGGAACGCATTCGCGTGGAATTTGAAAAGTTGTTGATGGGGCAGCAAGCGGCGGCCAGCTTGGTCATGGCCATTGAAGATGGCGTCATGGCATACTTGCCAGGCCAGCTAGATCAGTGGCAATTTGAGGCCATTATCGCTGATCTCGCCTGGCAGCAACCAGCAACCCTACCAGTTGCTTGGACCTATCTGTTAACACGGTCGAACTTAAAGGTGTCAGAGATGACGGCGTTTCTGCGCGCCTGGAAAACGAGTCGGGATTTGATGCGGGTAGTCACGGCGGTTGCCCCAGTTGCGCGCCACATCACAACATGTGATTTATGGACGTTGTACCAGATTGATGACTATCGTGACGTCTTAATCAGTGTATTGCGCTTAATGCAAACAGATGAGACGGTGATCGCTGATGTGATTGCCATGTTTGAGGCCTTACCCATCCATCACACGCGTGAATTACAGGTTGACGGTGGGCAACTTATTACGCAACAAATCGTTCAACCAGGGCCACAAATGGGCCGTATTTTAAAGGCAATCGAACAGGCGGTTGTGACGGGGCAAGTCGTCAATCAGCAAGCGGCACTGTTAGCTTATGCAAAGGAGTTAAGTCAACATGACCACGATTAAAATGGTGTGGGCCGAAGATAACCAGCATGCAATTGGTAAAAATGGGGACTTACCGTGGCATTTACCAGATGACCTGAAGGGCTTTAAACAGGAGACTGTGGGGACGTTAATGATTATGGGGCGGACAACTTGGTCAAGTATTGGCCGGCCATTGCCCAATCGAAAAACGTTAGTATTAACACGTCAAACCGATTGGCAACCGGGCTATGACGAGGTCTTGGTGGCACATAGTGTCCCTGAAGTTTTAGACAAAATTAAGGCGGCAAATTGTGATGTCACCATTGCTGGTGGGGCAACCATGTACCAGGCCTTCATGCCTTACGCCACGGATTTAGTGATTACAAAAGTTGCTGGTGACGTGGCGGGCGATACTTTTGCCCCAACGGTTGATTTGTCACAATTTGAGCTAGTGGCCAGTCAACCCCACCCAAAAGATGAAAAACATGACTACGCATTTGTTGTTGAACGATATCAGCGTAAGAATTGAGGAAAAAATGTCGAATATAAAGATTGTTACAGATTCAGCGATTGCTTTAACCCCAGAAGAAATTGCCCAATATGATATTACGGTCGTGCCACTCACGGTGCAAATTGATGGGGTCGTTTATGAAGATGGCGTGACGATCCAACGTGATGAATTTTTGGAAAAAATGTCAAAAAGTGCGACCTTACCGCAGACGTCACAACCATCAATTGGTAAATTTCAAGCGGCTTATGATGCCATCCATCAACAATACCCTGAATCAGAAATTTTAAGTATGCATCTGTCATCCGGCTTGTCAGGGACGGTACATGCAGCAGAACAAGCCGCAGCGTTATCAGCGGCAAAAATTACGACTTTTGACACATTAAATGCCGATCGTGCGGAAGCTTTCCCGGTTTTAGCTGCGGCTAAGTTGGCCCAAGCTGGTGCATCAATGGCAGAAATTTTGGCAGAAGCGGAAAAAGTACGTGCCGAATCTTATACATTTTTGAGCTTTACCTCATTGGATAACATGGTGGCCGGTGGCCGTTTGAGTAAGACATCTGGTATCATTGGTAATTTGTTGAATATTAAAGTCGGCGCCACTGTTGATGAAACAGGATCAGTTGAAGTGCTGGCAAAAGGCCGTGGTATGAAGGCAATTGCCAAATTTAATGACAGCGTGATTGAAAAAATGCAGTCTTATGACGAAGTGGTGGCTATTGGTATTTCCCATGCTGGGGTGCCAGAAGTTGCTGAAAAAATGGCTGCCCGCTTGAACGCCATCTGGCCTGATATCAAAATTGAAGTGACGAATACGACACCGATTGTCTCAACACATACGGGTATCGGTGCTTTGGCAATCTTATTTCAAGCACATTAAAAAGGACAATGACCCCAAATGGTTTTGGGGTTTTCTTGTTGCCGTAGGACAAAGAAAGGGCGTTGGTTAACCGTAAATGTGGGGGCGATTGAAGCATCTTATTCATCAAGTGATTGGCTGGTTTAAAACCTGGCATCTTATGACGCATTGGCAAGATTCAGATCGGGTGAGTTTAGCGCGTATCCGGCACTCGGCACTGAAAAATGTCACCCAAATTGGCATCATTGGGGATAGTGTCTCGTTTGGGTTAAAGGCACCCTATAATTACGGCCAGTATATCCAACAAGCAACTGGGGCAACGGTGCAAAATTTAGCGGTGTCAGGGGCGCATCTCGCGGATAATGGGTATACGAGTCTCTTTGAGCAGGCGCAACGGCTCAAACCAGCAGATCTCTATATCGTCCAAGGGACGGATGATGATTGGTTGGGG
>USIU01000040.1 GCA_900554745.1 uncultured Leuconostoc sp. | reverse complement strand
TCCTTTAGTTATTCAGTGGGGGGATGTGATGATTGATGTTTAACATGGGGCCTATGCTGTTCGTCATTCATGATAGGGCATACAAAAAGTATATGGTTTGCTATAATAATCGTAATTGAAAGGATGGGCAGGCTGACACATGCAATTTAGAAATGCGACACACAATGATATCGAGATGATTTTGACCATTGAAAATCAAGGGTTCAACCAGGATGAAGCAGGAACGCGCGCCCAATATCTTGACAGAATCACGAATTTCCCAGAAACGTTTATTGTGGCTGAAGATGAACAAGCGGGCGTACTTGGTTTTATTTGTGGGCCAGCCGTTAAACAACGCTTTGTTGAAGACTGGATGTATGAAGAAAATCCTAAAAATATTGCTCAAGGGGGTTATCAAACGGTTCAAACAGTTGCTGTCCATACTGCAGCGCGCGGACTTGGTTTAGGCAGTCAATTATTATCGCAATTAGCAACACGTGCACAAACCGCAGGACGCGAAGCTATTGCTTTGACTTGCCTAGTCGACCGGATTCCTTTTTATGAAAAAAATGGGTTTACGAATCTCGGCCCATCACAATCTAATCATGCTGGGGAACAATGGTACAATATGGAAAAAGTACTCCAATCAGTTTAAATTTTTAACGTCTGGTTTAGGACCGGACGTTTTTCTATGTGGTGGGGACATTGTTTCGGCCCGATAACCATGGTAGACTGACAGTTAAGATAAAATAATGCTAACGCTGGCTTAATCAGTTCGCAGGCAGCGACTGATCCAAGTGCAGCATGGTTGTGGAGATAAAATATGTCATGGGTATATTTATTGTTGGCCGGTTTTTCAGAGATTTTATGGGCGACGACGATGAAGTTAAGTCAAGGCTTCACTAAAATCGGTTGGGTGATTGTGACAATTATTGGTCTGATTGCCAGTATGGCTTTTTTAATTCAGGCCGTGAAACAGCTCCCATTTAGTTTAGCGTATCCAATTTGGACAGGAATTGGGGCGGTGGGATCAGTTGTGATGGGGGTTGTTCTCTTTCGCGATCAGTTCTCGCCGATTACTTGGTTTTTCATCGGGTTACTCATTGTGGCCATTATTGGCATCAAACTCACAGCTGGAGAATGAACGTCAAGGCAAAAGCGCATGCTTGATTATATGTCAAGCATGCGCTTTTGTGGTTAAGCATCAAATTCTAATAGAATATCATCTTTGGTTACCTGTGATCCGAAAGGTTTTTTAAAGGTTAAGTGTGGTAGTGCTTTGGCATTGGTGATGGTGACCATAACGGTATCATCTAATTGGGCGTCTTGAATGGCTTTATCCCAGAATTCAATGAGCAAATCGCCTCGCTTGACTCGTTGTCCCTTATCAAAGTAAGTGACGAAACCCGTCCCTTGCATTGAAACGGTATTAATGCCGATATGGATCAATGTGACAACGCCGGAATCAGATTCAATACCGACGGCATGACGGGTTGAAAAAGTCGAGCGGATAACACCGTCAAATGGGGCGTAGACGCGGCCATCAGTTGGTTTGATGGCAAAACCTTCACCAAGTGAACCTGAAGCAAAGGCTGGATCGGCAACGGTTGATAAAGGTTCTAAGGTACCAGCGATTGGGGCATAGTATTGGGTGTGAGGTTGGTCCAAATCTGTCAAATCCGAGCGACTTAATTCAAATTTTTGACCCCAAGTCTTTTCAAGTTGATCAACGATTTCAGCGTGCTTGGCTTCAGTCAGAGTGACCCGACGATAGAAGACAAAAGTTCCCAGAGAAATAATCACGAAGGGTAGGCCAAACATAATGATTTTAAATGTGAATTGACCAGAAGGCGTAATCGAGCTGGCGGTGGCGCCAGTTGTCATACCGGCAGCAACCGCAGTTAAACCAACCGCCCCGTTAGAAATGGCCCCGGCTAATTTATCGAGTAAAGGGCGTACCGACAGGGTCAAAGATTCATCACGATGATTGAGTTTTAATTGGCCGTACTCCACAGAATCAGAAATAATCATCAAAACGACTAAGAAAATGAGTGGTTGTGGCAAGGCAAAGAGTTCCGCAGCAACCAAGACCAATACCAGCGAACTACCAGCAAAAGTAAAGAGCACAATACCAGCTAACATGATGGCAATACACCAGAAGAATAACTTCCGGCGGTTGAGCTTATCCGATAGTGTTGGGAACAACGCCACAGCGACCAAGCCGGTTACAATATTTAAGCCAGCAAGGATTGAGAAGGCACTGGAGTTACCAAGAATAAAGGTAAAGTAATACAGCTCCAAAGAGTTAACCAGTGTCATGCCAGTCGTGTATAGGCCATACGCTAGGGCAATCCACATCAATTGGTCATTGTGCGTCAAGATGTGAAAGACTTGTTTGAAGGTTGTGCGTTCTTTGTTCTTACGTAAAGTTGAATCAATTTCTTTGGTTCCGAAACCGACCACAATTGAACTGATCCAAGCAACAGTAGCGATAATCACGGCAAACCAGAACCAGCCTCTGGAATCCCCCGTACCACCATTACTTTTCATCGAAAAGAATAGCACTAGCGGCATCACGACAACCCCGACTAAGTTAGCACCGATGGTTGAACCAATTCGGGCCAAGGTCGCGGTCTTTTCACGCTCACGTGAATCAAGGGTGAGGGCAGGAATCATGGACCAAAAACCGATATCTTTAAATGAGTAGAAGACATCCATCGTGATATACACGAAACCAAAGAGTAAGAGGTACAAAATCGGGTTACTCTTGTTAATGCCGCCCATATTGGTAAACAAAATGATGAGGGCAATCGAACCGATGGTGCCACCAACGACAACCCAAGGTTTGAATTTTCCCCATCGGGTAACGGTGTTATCAATCGCATTCCCAATAAAGGGATCAATAATGAGTTCGACGAAACGCAGGAGGAAAATAATCAGGGTGATGTAACTAATCATACGATCATTTTCGGCAGCGTTGCCGCTGTTGAATAAGTGTGTGGTGACGAACATGATAAAGTACGTCGATAACGTTGCAAAGAAAACGTCGTTCCCAAATGCACCGAAGGCATAGGCGAGACGGGATGACGTCGTATGTTTGTTAGAAGGCATAGTTCGTTCTCCTTTTCAATATCAGCTAACACAAATATTGTAAGCGCTTCCAAAACAAAAGACAATAGTTTTACTAAAATTTTAGTAAAATATAGCCGTTATAATTTTTTGTAGTAGAATAGGAGATAACGATATTTTCGTGCGTAGATGCACATAGTGGAGAACATAGATGGTAACGATAAAACAAATTGCGGAAATGGCTGGTGTTTCGTCCAGCACGGTGTCGCGAATTTTAAACGAAGATACGACCTTATCCGTCTCTTCAGCAACACGACAAGCAGTGCTAGAAACGGCGCACAAGTTAAAGTACATTAAACGCAGTAAAGCCGTGCCGGTAAAGAAAACGTGTCATATTGCAGTGATTACGGTTTTTTCTGAAGCGCGTGAAGCAACGGATGCTTACTGGCGGCAAATTTATCTCAGTATTGAAAAGCATGCGCGACAGCTGGGGATCGTGATTGATGATGTGATTCGGATTAGCCAAGGGATTGACCAACAAGCCATTGCAGCATATGATGCGGTTATTATTTTGGGGGATGTGTCGCAACAAGCAATTTTTACCATTAAACAAATGAATCCCCGACTTGTGTTAGTTGATAGCAAGGCCCATTATGATGATATCGATGTGGTTGAACCCGAAATGGCCAAGATGACAGCGAAAATTTTGGCAGATTTTTATGCCGCGGGGCGTCGGCGCATCGGCTTTATCGGTGGGATAAATGACTTGTTTGAATTGGATGGGACGACGCAGGGCGTAGCGGCCGATGTGCGAGAAACCGCGTATCAACAATGGATGACCGCTCATCAGCTAACGCCGCATAGTTATACGGGTGCTTGGCATGTTGAAACGGGGAGTCAAGGCGCAATGGCACTACTAGATGCTGACCCTGAGCTTGATGCGTTGCTAGTGGCCTCTGATCCCATTGCGATTGGCGCAATGAATGCGTTGAAATTGCGTGGTCTGGAGCCAGGAAAAGACATTGGTTTGGTCAGTTTTGATAATTTAGAGTTGGCAGCTTATCTGGTGCCGGCTTTAACCACGGTTGATTTGCGACCAGAAGTATTAGGACAACAAGCGCTTGAACAAGCCTATGAATTGGCCAAAAATAAACGCGACTGGGCGATTTGGACGACGATTCCTAGTCGGTTAGTTTATCGCGAAACGCTCACGGCAACAGAAAAGTAAGCGTTTACATTTTAGTAAAATAATGCTACGATATGTTTGTAATTTAGTAAATGTTTCCTGGAGGAAGACAATGGCTAATGCAAGCATTTTTTTTGACGCCAAAAATCAGGTGTTCCATCTAAAAAATGATCAAATTTCATATCTGTTCCAAGTTGAGACCGGTGATATTTTAAGTCATCTTTACTTTGGTCGGCAAATTACCACCTATCATGGCCAACGCCGCTACCCAAGAATTGACCGTGGTTTTTCACCAAACCTTGCGGGGAGCCCTGGACAAGTCGATCGTGGTTATTCAAAAGATACGTTACGGCAGGAATTTGCAGGATTTGATACCGGGGATTTTCGCCAACCAGCGGTCATGATACGTGCTGAAAATGGCGCACAAGCAACAGATTTTCGTTATGTGGATTATGAGATCCAAGCCGGTAAGCCCAACTTAGAGGGATTACCACAGTCTTACGTGCTAGCACCTGAAGAGGCTAAGACACTGATTGTGCGCTTAGTCGATGCCACTTTGGATACTGAATTGACGTTGTTTTATACGATCTTTGCTGATCGACCTGTTATTGCCCGAACGGCAAAGTTGATTAACCGCGGGACTCAAAAATTGCAAGTGGAAAAATTGGTGTCTGTGCAGCTAGATGTGATTGATAATCAACTCGAAGTCATTGCCCTGCCTGGCGCGCATTTGCGCGAACGTCAGGTTGAGCGTCAACGTTTGAATCATGGCCTGACAACGTTTGCCAGTCATCGTGGCGCCAGCTCACACCATATGAATCCGTTCGTGGCACTCGTTAACCCAGACACAACAGAAGATACGGGGACAGCAATTGGCGTGCAGCTGGTGTATTCCGGTAATCATCAATTCACACTGGAAAAAGATTATGTGGATCAGGTCCGTGTTTTGGCGGGGATTAATGAACAAGGCTTTGGTTGGCAATTATTACCAGAGGAAACCTTCCAAGCCCCCGAAGCCTTGCTCGTCTATTCAGAAGCTGGCTTGAACGGCATGTCGCAAGCTTACCATCATTTATTACGAGAGCGTGTCGCGCGGGGACGTTTCCAATATACGCCACGACCCATTGTCATTAATAATTGGGAAGCGACGTATTTCAACTTTGATGCAGAAAAAATCAATCACATTGTGACCCAAGCAGCCCCGTTAGGCATTGAAATGTTTGTGTTAGATGATGGTTGGTTTGGGCATCGTGATGCGGATACCAGTTCTTTGGGCGATTGGTATGAATATACGGACAAATTAAAGTCGGGCGGTGGCTTAGCCGGGATTGCTCAGCGGGTGCATGATCAAGGGGTGCAATTTGGACTTTGGTTGGAGCCAGAAATGATCTCCAAGGACTCACAGCTGTATCAAGCCCATCCAGAGTATGCCATTCACATCCCCAATCGTGCTATGACCCCGAGTCGTGATCAGTATGTGTTGGATTTTTCGCGCCAAGAAGTGGTGGATACGATCTACGAGCAAATTGCTGCGATTTTAGATACTGTGCCAATTGACTATATTAAATGGGATATGAATCGCCATCTGACGGAACTGTACTCGCCGGCCTTACCAGCCGAGCGACAGGGGGAAGTGGCGCATCGTTACCAACTCGGTGTTTATCAATTAGCCGAACGGTTGACCTCGGCCTATCCCGACATTCTCTTTGAAGGGTGTTCGGGTGGTGGCGGACGCTTTGATGCGGGGATGCTGTATTATTTTCCCCAATCATGGACATCAGACAATACCGATCCGGTCGATCGGTTAAAAATCCAAGATGGCACCTCTTTGAGTTATCCCATTTCAAGTATGACCGCGCACGTGTCAGCTTCGCCAAACCATCAAACGGGCCGGCAAAGTAGTTTGACCATGCGTGGGGATGTCGCGATGGCCGGTGTGTTTGGCTATGAATTGGATCTGAGTCAACTTTCAGCTGCCGAAAAAATTCAGATACGTGAACAAGTTGATTTTTACAAAGCACATCGTGCGTTAATTCAGTATGGCGATTTCTATCGGTTACAATCGCCATTTGAAGGAAACGATGTTGCCTGGCAATTTGTCAGTGCGGATAAAACAGAAACACTCTTATTTCAGTATCGTGTGTTATCAGAAGGGCAACCACCACTGCATGTCACCAAACTGAGCCATTTGGCACCGGATAAAACATACATTGAACCGGCTACCGGGGAAGTGTTTGGTGGCGATGAACTAATGGCCGTTGGCTTCTATAATATGCCGTTGCACCAAGCTGACTTCACCTCACGCGTGCGCTATTTTAAGCAGATTTAAATGTGGCCTGACGCATGACTGTTAGGAACGGATGAAAGGAAAAAACAAATGACAACAATTTATGATGACCTAACTGCACAATACGTTGCACAATTTCATACCCAACCGACCGACAAATTTTTTTCACCCGGTCGGATTAACTTAATTGGGGAACATACGGATTATAATGGTGGCCACGTGTTTCCAGCAGCGATTACGCTAGGAACTTATGGTGTCGCCGGTAAGCGTACTGATAAATTGGTCAAATTGTATTCAACAAATATGCCAGAAGTTGGTGTCATTACATTTGACATTGATGATGAAAGTAAGTTGCCGCATGGGTCATGGGGGAACTTTGTCAAAGGCGTGTTGCAGGCACTCCGGGGGTATGGCAATCGGTTTGAAACGGGATTTGAACTAGTGATTTCTGGGAATATTCCCAATGGGTCAGGCCTGTCATCCTCGTCATCCTTAGAACTGTTGATTGGGGTGGTCGCCAAAAAGTTATATGACTTAAAGGTGCCTAGATTACAACTGGTAGCGAGTGGCCAACGCGCTGAAAATGATTTTGTTGGCGTGAATACAGGCATTATGGATCAGTTTGCGATTGGGTTTGGCGAGGCGGATCATGCGATTTATTTAGATACGAACACGATGATTTATGAGATGATCCCAACACACTTAGGGGATCATGTGATTGTCATTATGAATACGAATAAGCGGCGTGAGCTAGCAGATTCCAAATATAATGAGCGTGTGCGCGAGACCCAGGCGGCGGTGGTTGATTTGCAACAACAGCTCAATATCCAATTCTTGGGTCAGCTCGATCGCCAAACCTTTGATCAACATGCCGCGTTGATTACGGATGAGACGGTTCGCCGTCGGGCGCGGCACGCTGTGTATGAAAATGAACGCACGCAAGAAGCGGTTAAAGCGTTACAAGCCAATGATTTAGTTGGTTTCGGTCAACTGATGAACGCCTCGCACCAGTCCCTTAAAGACGACTATGAAGTGACGGGGCTTGAACTGGACACCTTAGCCGAAACGGCCCAACAGGTACCAGGTGTCTTAGGCGCACGGATGACGGGTGCCGGGTTTGGTGGGTGTGCCATTGCCTTAGTGCAGCGCGATGCGGTGGCAACACTGGAAAAAACAGTTGGCGAACGTTATGAGGCTGTCGTTGGCTATGCGCCATCATTTTATGCCGCAAACATTGGCACTGGTGCACATTGGGTTGGCAAAATTTGAGGTGACACGATGAATCAGAATGGCTTAATCACGGTTTTTGTCCAGCGGGTCATTGCCGCCACAGACTATACAGCATTAGATGAGACTTACTTAATTAATCAGGTTCTAGGGTGGCTTGGGGAAGCCGATTATCACGTACCAACGACGTTGACGCCTTGGGAAGATGCGGACACATTAACCTTGTTAGATGCGTTAGTTCGCGTCGCAGATACGAACGGGACATTAACGCGTCGGGAGATGAATGCGGATATGGTCGGTGCGCAATTGATGGCACTTTTTGTGCCACGGCCTTCAGAGGTAAACCGCATTTTCTGGGAAAAATATGCCCACGCACCGAGTGCAGCCACGGCTTATTTATTTGATCTCTCATGCCGCAGTAATTACATTAAGACACGTGAAATTGGTCAAAACATCTCGTTTCCGGTGGCAACAAAATACGGGGCGTTACAAATCACGATTAATTTATCAAAACCAGAAAAAGACCCCAAAATGATTGCTGCGGCGCTCCAAGCCACAAAAAATAAGCCTGTCAACTATCCAGTCTCACAATTATCACATGATAATGAGGGCTACTGGGGCCGGCTGGATTATCCGGCGCGCGCCAATCATCGCGTGGTGTCACTGACTTTAGGCGGGGAACCCTGGTTTTTCCAATATTCACCGTATGCTTATTTCAACGAACATGCAATTATCTTTTCAAAAACCATTCGGCCGATGCGCGTGGATGTGGCCCATATAGCCAAACTATTAGAGTTTGTG
>USIU01000039.1 GCA_900554745.1 uncultured Leuconostoc sp. | reverse complement strand
AGCTAAGGCCACTTCACCGACACCATTTTTACCATGAATCAGTTGTGAAATTTCCATGACGTCAAAATGATCAGTCGTTGATGAGTGGCTTTCGCCGAGGAAAACGGGGACATCATCTGCACCGAGGAGATGTAGTAAGTTTAATGAATTTTGGGCGGCTGTGGTCACCAAAGTATTCCCGTAACTTGAAATAATACCAATCAAATCAACGTTAGGGTCGCCGACGGCATAAGCGAGGGCTAGAGCATCATCGATACCCGTATCCAAATCGAGGATCATTTTCTTTTGTGCCATAATTGTGTTGTGCGCAGATCACTGGTGACCTGTCAGCACATTTCCTCCAATAAAATTGATACCTTTATTATACGCACTCTGAAGAAATTTTGCGTGACTCGGTTGAATTTGCGTATAATAAGCTTTAAAGACATTAGCGTTGAAAGGATGTGCGTGGTAGCGCACAGTTTAAAAAATGACACAAGAACCATATGATATTGCCATTATTGGCGGCGGCCCAGTGGGGATGTTTGCAGCGTTTTATGCCAGCCTGCGTGATACCAAGGTCGTTTTAATTGAAAGTCTGGCGATGCTCGGTGGGCAAGTGATGTCGTTGTATCCGGAAAAAAAGATTTTGGATGTGGCCGGCTTTCCTGGTGTGAAGGGCGCAGACTTTATTGCGGCGTTAGAGCAGCAGTTGGCGCTGTTTCCTGTTGATGTCAAGTTAAACACGACAGTCACTGATGTTGCCCAAGTAACAGATGGCTTTCAGCTGACCACACAGCAGGGGGACACAATCCAAGCGAAAACGGTGATTATCACTACGGGCAAAGGCGCCTTTGAACCCCGAAAAATGCAAGTCGACGGGGTAGAGGAACTCGTAGGTCGCGGCGTGCATTATTTTGTCACGGATAAGCAAAGTTTTAAAAACCACACGATTGCGATTGCTGGCGGTGGTGATTCTGCGGTGGATATGGCCGTCATGTTAAATGATATCGCGGCCACAACGCATATTATTCATCGCCGAGAAACTTTTCGTGCCATGGAACAAAGTGTCAATGCGTTGCAGGCGTCGGCGGTGATCCAGGAAACACCACAAAAAATCGTGGCGATCGATCGGCTAGAGAATGGCCAATTACAGTTGACATTAGCGCATGTAAAAGACACGACGCAACAGCATGCGCTCGTCGTTAATGATTTGATTATCAATTATGGCTTTATTTCGGAAAGTAAGACAATTCAAGGGTGGACGATCCAGCCAGCGTTGTCTGGCACAGGTTTTGCAGTCGATCAAGAAATGGCCACTAATATTCCTGGGGTCTTTGCGATTGGGGATGCGAATCATTACGTGGGCAAGGCTGATTTGATTGCGGTTGGCTTTGGTGAGGCACCAAATGCCGTGAATGCTGCCATTCGTTACTTTGATCCACACCGTGGTGGACCGGTCCATTCGAGTTCATTGACGTTAAAAACTGAATCATCAGATCATCAAACAAAATAAAAAGCAGCCCAGTTGGGCTGCTTTTTATTTTGTTTGATTTTGAATGGTGACTTTACCTGTTTGATAATCAATCGTAATACCAGGTTGTACGTTGAAAATCCAGTAATTTAAGTTTAAGGTTTTGCCGTTATCTTGTACGGATTTGGCCATATAATGGACACCACGTGCAATCCGTTCGGTCCCAACATATAATGGCGTGACCTGGCCACGAATCGTCATGTTGGGGTGTTGCTTAAGCGCTTGACGAATGTCATCTTCGGGGACGAGTTGGCCCGGATAAGCATTTTGAACCCGTGTCCCGGCAATCATATTCTCCGTCACCATAGTTGGCATACCAAAGAATTGGTAGCCGACCAGATGCGATTTGTTCCATAACGGTTGTTTGCCCTTACCCAACTTGACGTTAGGATTGCGGTGATAGCCACCGACCCATTTCGTGCCATCAAAACGATCATTGATAAACCAACCAGAGGGTCTGACTTGATAATCAATGGTATCTGGTCGTGGTGTTACTTTATTAATGGCTGCACGACTGGCCACGAAGTTGGCTTGTTGCGTACGGCCGAGTGTATCTAGTGGTGATAAACTGAGGCCATCTACTGGGCGTAACTTTGAACCGTGCGAAGGGAATGTTTCCTGCATTTCGGCTGGTGTAAAGGTTGCCTTGTTTTGATTCACATGCACAAGGTCACCATCCAACGTACCATCCCATCGTAAGTTCAGCAACGCTTGATCATCTGGTGCTGCAACTGTTGCATATTTTGATTGCTGGGTTGTTGGAGTTGGGTGTTGGGTTTGATTATTTTGCCAAAGATAAAAGCCGATCAGTAGTAATAGAATCACTGAGCCAATCAGTTGTTGCTTAGGGGACGGGTTTGGTCGTCGCGTTGTCCGTTTTCTTGCCATGATTATTCTCCATTTTAAAGCTCATAACAGCATATCATTTTTCTACAAAAATGAAAAACCGTGTGGGCATTATCAGTTGGACTAAAAAGTCATGGCATTTAAAAAGCGTTGAATCCGCGGATCTTGCGCTTGGAAAAAACCGGCTGATGGCCCATCATAACCTATTTTACCAGCTTCCATAAAAATAATTTTATCGGCCACAGCCTGTGCAAAAGCTAGATTATGCGTAACAATAACCATTGATTTTTTTTGGTTGGCGAGATCACGTAACACACGTAAAACCTGGGCTTCTAATTCAGGGTCCAAGGCGCTAGTAGGTTCGTCAAGTAGCAGGTAATCGGGCTGCATGGCCAAGGCGCGAAGAATGGCGACGCGTTGTTGTTGCCCACCAGAGAGTTGATACGGATAGCGGGGAGCAAGATCGGCCATATCAAATTGCGTTAACAGCTGTGTGGCTTGGGCAATCGCTTGTGCTGCTGGGATGCCCAACACTTTAATCGGGCCTTGCGTGAGATTTTTGAGCACGGTTAAGTGGGTAAACAGGGCTTTTTCTTGGAAAACCATGCCAAAGTGTTGGCGAACGGCTAATAATTTTGGTGCGGTCAACGGCTGACTTAAGTCAAGTGTCTGTTGGCCAATTGTCAAAGTGCCGGTTGTCGGTTGCGCTAATAAGTTCAACGTGCGCAGTAGGGTTGATTTACCTGAGCCAGAGGGGCCGAGAATCACAGTGGTTTGTGACGCAGGAAAAGTCGTTGATACGTTATCTAAGGCGCGACGGTCGCCATATTGTTGGATTAAATTTTTGACAGTAATCATTGCGCAAACCTCGATGTATAGCGTTCTAAGTAATGTTGACCAACGGATAAAATTGTGGTGAAGACGGCATAAACGAATGCAGCCAAAAGATACATGGTGAGAATCTGATAGTTTTCAGCAGCAATTTGTTGACTGAGGTAAAACATTTCCACAATGGTTATCACGCTGGCAAGCGACGTGTCTTTCAACAAGCCGATCAAAGCATTGCTTAATGGTGGAATTGAGATGCGTGCTGCTTGTGGTAAAATCACATTGCTAAAAACCTGCCAACGGGTCATGCCCAATGATTCAGCGGCTTCAATCTGGACGTGTGGGACTGATGAGATGGCAGCACGGACACTTTCGGAAGCATAAGCGCCAGTGTTGAGTGAGAAGACCGTGATTGCTGATAGCCAAGCGTTAGCAAAGAGTGTGATATGTGCGCTAGGGAGACCGTAAAACACAATAAATAATTGCACAATCATCGGTGTGGCGCGAAAGAGCCAAACGTAAAAGCCAGCAATTGCTTTAAGCCCCCGTAGTAGTAGGCGTGGCATTGGTGCCGCGGGTAATTTGGCTAAGCGAATCAGTGCAGTGATGACGGCAAACACCAAGGCTAAAGCAAAGGATATCAAAGTTAGGGGTAACGTATAAAGTAATGCGGCACGTAAGAGTTGGGGTAAATATTGGCCGGCTAAGGGGATAAAATTCGACATGGGCGATATTCCTTTTAGGGGTTGTTTGGGGCAATTCGGGTTAGTGGTAGCAACCAAACGCGTTATGGCTGGGTGAGATCAGCATTGAAGTATTTCAGGGACAATTTTTTGAGTGTCCCATCGGCTGCTAAATCTTTTAGGGCATGATTAATGGCTTTTTGTAGCGCTGTGTTTTGCTTGTTCAGCAGAGGAGCAGCTGGCGTTGCCGGGCTTTCTTGACTTAAGTCAATGGCCGTTGTGTGAGCAGTGGGGTTAGCCTTTTTCCAAGTCGCATAGGCACCTAAGTCATTTAAAGCCCCGTCAGCACGCTTGGTGGTAATCAGGTTCATCGCTTCAGTCATACCGGGAACGGCGACGATATCAGCACCGCTTTTTTTAGCCAGCGCGCCAAAGTTAGAAGTGGTGGACTGTGCCATTTTCCGTCCTTTAAGATCGGCTAAATTGTTAAGATGTGGTTCATCGGTACGTTTGATGAGGACGGTTTTAGCGTATAGATACGGTGTGGCAAATAAGTAAGTCTTTTGGCGTTCTGGCGTGATGCCAACATCGTTAAAGATAACATCGTAACGCTTAGCCCCTAGACCGGCAATCAATGAATCCCATTTTGTTTGAACGTATTTAGGTTTCAACCCGAGTTTTTTGGCAATGGCAGTTGATAAGTCAACTTCAAAACCGGTCAATTGGCCATTTTGGCGATAAGAAAATGGGGCGAAAGTGCCTTCTAAGCCAATGGTTAAGGTGCCGGGGGTAATCGTTTGGGTGGCTTGTTTGGGTTTGGCTGGCTGGTGGCGCAAGCCGATAGCTAAGCCGACGACAACGATGAGACTGGTGACAATGATGATGAGTTTTTTCATTTTGCTTCTCCTATGGGCAAATAAAAAAGCGCCAACTAGTGAAATTCCTAGTTGGCGCTGCGTTAGTCCGTGTGATAGTTTGATCAAATGGATGTCAAAATACCGGTGCTAAACAAAGCGCCGGTGTGAGCAATATTCAGTTGCTGCGATTAATTGTAACATCACATCCTCCAAAACAACTTCATTCTAGCGATGATTCAAACACTTGTCAATGGTTTTACTTTGTTAGTGCCCATTCGGCCTTGAATTGGGCTAAGAAATCGCGCATAAATTGATGGCGACTTTCGGCTATTTGACGGGCCGTGGCGGTATTGAGGTGATCCTTGATTAGTAATAATTTTTCGTAAAAATGATTAATCGTTGTGCCATCGGTTTGCCGATATTGAGTTTTGTCATGAATCGTGCGTGGGGGAATGGTTGGATCGTAGAGCACGCGGTTTTTCACAGCACCATAGGTGATGGTGCGGGCAATCGCAATGGCGCCAATAGCTTCCAGGCGGTCAGCATCTTGAACGATTTGGCCGTTAATGTCTAGGGGCGCAGCTTGACCAGCAAGATGCTTGGACCAGGACATATTGTCAATAATATGAAAAATTTGCGCCTGAGCGTCTGGCGTCACCGCAATACTGGTCAAGAAATCAGCCAGCATCTTTTTGGCGGCAACTGCTTCGGCGGGTGTCTCAAACAATTTATCGTCGTAGACATCGTGTAATAAAGCCGCGGCCTGTACGATAAAAGGGTCGGCAGTGGGTTCCTGCACTAAAATTTTGTTAGCCAAGCTAACCACGCGATCAATGTGGTCTACACTATGACCAGAGTGGTCAGTAGCTAAGGCTTGGTGCATATACTGCGTGATTTGGGTGAGTTGCGACATGACAAGGTCTCCTATTAACCAAACGTTGTTGTCTTTTACTTTAGCATTTTAACCAGCATTTTCATAGCGGATAAAGTCGCACAGCCTTTGGTAAAACAGCCTTAAAAAACTATGAAATCAGATTGAAATTCGTTATAATTAGCTTAGTAAAGACTGCCTCATACGGCAAAAGTCACGTGACAAAACACGCGAATTAGAAAGAGAGACTCATATGTCAGAACCAAATAACGTCTTGTTTAATACAGCCAATCTTACCGATTCAGCTGTGATTTATGATAAGTTTTCCAAAGCGGAACAACAATTTTCTGTGAAGAAAGATCAAACTTTTTATATTACCACGCCGATTTACTACCCCTCTGGGAAGTTACAATTAGGTAATACTTATACGACGGTGTTGGCCGATGCCGCGGCCCGTTATCACCGTTTGCTTGGGGAAGACGTGTTCTTTTTGACTGGGACCGACGAACACGGCCTTAAGATTCAACAAAAAGCGGAAGCAGCCGGCGTATCCGAAATCGCCTATTTGGATGATATGGCCGAACAAATTAAAGCACTCTGGGAATTGATGGACATTTCCTATGACGACTTTATCCGGACAACTGAACCACGTCATGAAAAGGCCGTACAGAAAATCTTTATGACCTTGCTGGAAAAGGGTGACATTTACAAGGGTGAATATGAAGGTTGGTATTCTGTTTCCGATGAAGAATACTTTACTGAATCACAACTAGCAGAAGTTTACCGGGATGAAGCCGGTAAAATGATTGGTGGTAAGGCACCATCTGGTCATGATGTCGAACTAGTTAAGGAAGAAGCCTACTTCTTTAAGATGAGTAAGTACGCAGACTGGTTGCTTGACTACTATAAGACCCACCCAGAATTCATCCAACCAGAGGCACGGATGAATGAAATGATTAACAACTTCATTGCGCCAGGCTTAGAAGATTTGGCTGTGACGCGAACTGCTGTTGATTGGGGTATTCCTGTTCCTGGGGATGAAAAGCACGTCATCTATGTGTGGATTGATGCTTTATCAAACTATATCACGGCCTTGGGTTACGATACGGATGATACGGCACTCTTTGATAAGTTCTGGCCAGCTAATGTGCAACTGGTAGGAAAGGAAATTGTCCGCTTCCACAC
Organism: uncultured Leuconostoc sp.; assembly: GCA_900554745.1. GTDB lineage: Bacteria > Bacillota > Bacilli > Lactobacillales > Lactobacillaceae > Leuconostoc. Next base: position 1,961 of record USIU01000039.1, on the reverse strand, counting down.
GATTTATTGGCCAATTATGTTACACGCCTTGGGTGTTGACTTGCCAAAGACCATCATCGGTCACGGTTGGCTAGTCATGAAAGATGGCAAGATGTCAAAGTCAAAGGGAAATGTGATTTACCCTGAAGTGCTGGAAGAACGCTATGGTTTGGATGCCGTACGTTACTACTTGCTACGTGCGATGCCATTTGGTAATGATGGCGTCTTTACCCCAGAAGACTTCGTTGCCCGTGTGAACTTTGACTTGGCCAATGATTTGGGAAACTTGCTCAATCGGACAGTGGCCATGATTAATAAGTATGAAAACGGGATTGTGCCAGAATTGCATACGGGTAAAACGGCCTTTGATGAAGGGCTGGTCCAAACGATTGAAACGGCGATTTTGGATTACAACAAACATTTCCAAGCCATGCACACAGCGGATGCCTTAGAAAGTGTTTGGACGATTATTCGTCGCGCTAACAAGTACATCGATGAAACTCAACCATGGGTTTTGGCTAAGGATGAGACACAAAAGGCTGTGTTATCAAATGTTATGGCCCACTTGGCTGGTGCTTTGCGCGTTGCGGCTGTCTTACTGCAACCGGTTTTGACGCAAGCGCCAAAGAAAATCTACGAACAGCTAGGCTTTGATTATCCAGAAAACGGCGTTAAAATTGCTGGTTTGAGCTTTGGAAAGCTGCCAACAGGCGGTCAAGTGGTGAAGAAGGGTGAACCAATTTTCCCACGCCAAGATGTCGATGCCGAAGTGGCCTTTATCTCAGGTCTTGTCTCAAAAGACACTAAGGGTAAGGGACGGGCAGCCAAGGAAGAAGCCAAGAAGGCTGCAACCAAAGCTGCACCAGCAGAACCAGCTCGAGACTTGATCACTTATGATGACTTTGCGAAGGTTGAAATTTTGGCGGCAAAGATTACGGCTGGTGAAATCGTTGAAAAGTCTGATAAGTTATTGAAGTTCACACTCGATGACGGTTCAGGCAAGCCACGTCAAATTTTGTCAGGCATTCGTCAGTGGTATGCTGATCCAGCCGTCTTGGTTGGTAAAACAGTGGCCATCGTTGCCAACATGAAGCCGCGCAAGATGGCAGGCGAAGTGTCTGAAGGCATGATTTTGTCAGCTGAGAAAAATGGTATTGTCACAGTGACAGTTTTGCCAGATACAATCGAACCTGGTTCAGGCATTGAATAATCGGTCTGTCTTACTGATGCCGATAGGCTATGTTAGGGACAACTGACCTGTTTTAAGTGAAGCGCTCACATCAATGTACATTCGTTCACAACCACACACCTGATTATCAGGTGCGTGGTTGTTTTTGATAAAGGAGATGTACAAGTAGTCAATTGCCGTTTAGAGACAATTTTTGTGATTGTATGAGCGAATCCAGGTGCTTCTATTCGCTCATACTTCAACTTTGTGCTATAATATTGGTGTTGACATAAGTCAAAAATTTTTGGAGGATCTAAACACATGACTGTTAAGATTGGTATTAACGGATTTGGACGTATTGGCCGCTTGGCTTTCCGTCGTATTCTTGAATTGTCAGACACAGCTTCAGATATCGAAGTTGTTGCAATTAACGATTTGACTTCACCAGAAATGTTGGCATACTTGTTGAAGTATGACTCAATTCACGGTGTATTGAAGGCTGATGTTTCATCTGATGAAACTGGTATTATCGTTAACGGTAAGCACTACACTGTTTACGCAGAACGTAACGCAGCTGACTTGAAGTGGGTTGAAAACGATGGTGTTGAATATGTATTGGAAGCTACTGGTTTCTATACTTCAGCCGAAAAGTCACAAGCACACTTGGATGCCGGTGCCAAGAAGGTTTTGATTTCAGCACCAGCTGGTAAGGTACCAACAGTTGTTTATGGTGTTAACCAAGACATCTTGAAGCCAGAAGACACAATCGTTTCTGCTGGTTCATGCACAACGCAATCATTGGCGCCAATGGCAA
>USIU01000038.1 GCA_900554745.1 uncultured Leuconostoc sp. | reverse complement strand
GATACAAGTACTTGAGTTGTGTTACCGCACGATCACGCAATGGGCCGATAATACGCAAGCGTGTATAGTTCAAGCCGTGTACATAGCTCATCAATGCCACCGCAACGCCACCCACCAACGTAAATGGCGTCACATAGTCAAAGAAACCAGCTGTTAAGTCACCACGGGCATCAATTGGTGTGCCTGATACCATAGCGGTAAAAATCATCCCCAAGAAGAATGGCACCATCACTGATGTGATGCCAATCAAACGTTCCCAAAGCTGTGTGCCTTGAATCGTTGGCATTTGTTCACGGAATTCAAAGGAAACCCCACGATAGATCAAAGCCAACAACACAATCAATAGCATCAAATAGAAACCAGAGAACAGTGACGCGTACCAATTTGGAAAGGCCGCAAACATAGCCCCACCGGCAGTAATCAACCACACTTCATTGGCATCCCAGTTCGGTCCAATGGCTTCGTACAAGGCGTCACGATCATTTTCGTCACGCGCATTGAAGATGAATTGCATCCCAATCCCGAAGTCGAAACCTTCCAGGAAGAAGAAGCCAGCCCACAAGACGCCAATTAAAACAAACCATAAAATTTCTAGTGTACTCATTAGGCTTCACCTCCCTTAGCCAAGTGACTGTATGGATCACTTGGAGACAAGTGTTCTGTTTCCTCGGCATTTGGACCCGCGTGCAAAACACGACGCGCCAACCAGATCATCACACCGCCGAGTGACGCAAATGTCAAGAAGTAAACAATGTTTGAAATCAACAATGATGCTGTTGACACATTTGGTGAAACCGCCTCACTAATTGGCATCAAACCGTAAACAACCCATGGATAACGACCTAATTCAGTCACTAACCAACCCGCTGTGTTGATGGCAAATGGGGCAAAAGTCGCAATTCCCATCAGCCACAAGAACCAACGTTGTGTCAAGATCAATTGTGACTTGCGACGGTTCATCCAAAGCGCCACAACACCAAGGAGCAAGAGTGCCCCGGCACCCATCGCCATCACACGGAATGAGTAGAACAAGGTGTTTTCAGGCACATAATAACTCTTGATTTCAGGATTTGCCTTACCGTACTTCTTTTGGAATTCCTTTTCCAATTCAGTCGTGCCGACTGTCTTACCGCCAGTCAATGAGTGGTTCCCCAAAATTGACAAAACATATGGGATTTCCACATTAGCAATCACTTCGTGTGTCTTAGGATTTGTCACGGAAATCAATGACCAAGGTTGGGCCTTATCCTTACGATCAGCAGAATTGATCGTCTTATCCACACCTTCCATCGCTGCATACTTCATAGGTTGCATTGATTGCAAATCATAGGCGTGCTTATCACCAGTGACCAAAGCACCCGCAACCCCAATCAAGCCGACAATCAACGCAATGTTAATTGACTTACGGAAGAATGGGACTTCGCTATCACCTTTTTTCAACTTTAGCAATTTGAAAGCTGCCATGCCGGCAACCAATAAACCAGCTGTCACTAATGTCCCAACAATCACGTGCGGGAATTCAACCCACAACTGCTTGTTCGCCAACAATGCCCCAAAGCTCTTCAGTTCGGCGCGTCCCATGTGGTTATCAATCGCATAACCAACAGGATTTTGCATAAATGAGTTGGCTGCCAAAATCCAAAGTGATGACATGGCCGAACCAATCGTTGTAATCCAAATGAACAAGACGTGAATACTTGGCTTGAAACGATCCCAAGTAAACACCCACAGACCAATGAAAGTTGATTCCGCAAAGAATGCGACCAACGCTTCAATGGCCAACAATGAACCGAAAATATCCCCCACATAACGTGAATATTCAGACCAGTTCATACCAAATTGAAATTCTTGAATCAAGCCGGTCACAACACCGACCGCAAAACTCAACAAGAAAATCTTGCCCCAAAATTGCGCCATTTTCTTGTATGTCTCATCTTTTTTGATAACATACATCGTTTCCATGACTGATACCACCACACCTAGTCCGATTGACATCGGCACAAAGAAGAAGTGGAAAATCGTTGTCATTGCGAATTGAAAACGCGCAAGGTCAAGTATCCCTACTAATGTAACCATGTGTTCCTCCAAAATATAACTCGCTCGCCAACACGAATGCGCACTTAAAGTAGTTATATCGTCTAATATTTGAGCGATCAAGCTGCTTGCTCACTCTTCTACATAATAGTTTATCACTCGATAAGCCATCAAATTGTTAAACTTTTGTAACAAAAAAAACGCCAGCGCGTTTCTTCCTGCTTATTCAAAATTTGAATCGTCTTCTAAGAAAGTATTGAGAACTTCTTCAACCATATCCCATTCTTTATCATCTTCGATTTGAATCAAATCTTCTTCAGTGGCGTCCCCATTTTCATCAGGGTTAAAGATGTAGGCTTGAATATCTACTTCTTCATCGTCTTCCACACCTTCTGGTACAAGCAAGATGTAATCCTTGCCGTATTCTTCAGAATGGAAAGTAAATAGGACTTCGTATAATGCTTCGTCGCCGTTTTCGTCAACAAGTGTGATCTTTTGAATATCTTCTTGGTTTGCCATAATTCGTGCTTTGCGCGTATCGTGGTGCGACAACGCGATCGGTTGTCGCACCCGTTTCTCCCACGTACTCCCTTCAATTTTTGTATCTTTATTATAACGTAAAAACAACGTTTCGCCTAGAAACGTTGTTCAAGTCTTTACTTGGCTAACTTACCGTTAGCATCTAAATAGTTTTGCAGAATAAATTCTGCGGCAATTTTGTCAATGACCTGCTTACGCTTTTTGCGTGACACATCTGCTTCTTCAATCAGCATCCGCTCAGCTTGCACCGTCGTTAGGCGTTCATCTTGAAAATCAGTTGGCAACCCAAAGGTGTCCTCGACCATTTTCGCATAACGCCGTGCGGCTTCGGCACGTGGGCCTTCAGAGTTGTTCATGTTTTTAGGCAAGCCTAACACAACCCCTTTAACTTGCTTGGCCTTGATAATTTCACCTAACCGTTCGAGGCCAAATTCTGCTTCATCTTCGTTGATGCGAATGATTTCTACCCCCTGGGCAGTCCAGCCCATGGGATCACTCACTGCTACACCAACTGTTCGACTACCGACATCTAATCCTAATACACGCATTATTTATTCAAATAGGCGTGCACAAGTTCTTCAATGATCTCGTCGCGTTCGTGACGCTTGATCAAATTACGTGCATCATTCAAACGTGGAATATAAGCGGGATCGCCAGACATCAAATACCCAACAATTTGGTTGATCGGGTTATATCCTTTTTCTTCCAAAGCTTGGTAAACAATCTCTAGCGTTTCATGAATCGCCTTCGGCTGTTGATTGCCAAAGTCGAAAATTGCTGTTTCATCTCCTACTGTCATCGCACACGCTCCTTTCTTTAGTGACTCATGTTGACGTTTCACGTCAACTAGACTAATTATCCTAAGTCCATTTTACCTTATAAATATGACAACTATATCACAGAATCGTAAGATTCTAAATAACGCATGTTAGCTTTGCGACAAAAAGTCGGCAACTGCGGCAAACGCATCCGGAATACCGGCTGGATGCTTACCACCAGCTTGCGCCATGTCTGGGCGCCCACCACCACCGCCACCAACGCGTGGGGCAATGGCTTTAATCAAATCACCGGCCTTAATCCCTGCCGCATTGGCTTCTGGTGAAGCCGCGACAATGAGGTTGACTTTACCATCAATGTCAGCTGCAAGGACTAGGACTTCTGATGGATAATTGGCCTTCCAATTATCAGCAACTTGACGTAACCCATCCATGCCAGATACTGGTAACTGCGCCACAATATAAGTGTGGCCGTTGCTTGTTTTCACATCGTTAAAGACTTCATCAGCGGCAGCATTCGCCAACTTGGCTTCAACTGATTCCAATGTGCGTTGCGTTGCCTTCAATTCCGCTTGCAGATCCGCTACTTTAGCCGGTGCATCCGTAATCTTTTGTGCTTTCACTTGGGCTGCAACGGCTTTTAAGGCATTTTCTTCTGCCTTATAAAGCGCGAGAGCGTCTAAGCCAGTAACGGCTTCAATACGGCGCACGCCAGCCCCAATACCAGATTCTGACACAATCTTGAACAAGCCAAGTTCAGCCGTTGCATTTGCGTGTGTGCCACCATCGAATTCTTTGTTAAAGTCACCAATTGAAACGACACGGACCACATCGCCGTACTTTTCACCAAAGACGGCGACAGCGCCCATTTGTTGCGCCGTTTCAAGGTCTGTTTCCAGCCATGAGATTGGCGCATTCTTGGCGATTTCCGCATTCACCATTGCTTCAATGCGATCAAGGTCAACAGCAGATACCGGGCCTTCGTTGGTAAAATCAAAACGCAAATAGTCCGGTTCAACTAATGATCCTGCCTGGTGAACATCGCCACCAAGTACATTACGTAATGCTTGGTCCAACATATGCGTTGCTGTGTGGTTCTTTGAAACGGCAACATGACGTGCCATATCCACCCGCAAATCTACCGCTTCACCAAGATTAATATCAGCTAAGACATTCACCGTATGCACGTGTTGGCCGTTTGGTGCCTTTTGAACATCGACCACTTCCGCTACAACATCACCTTGCTTGTTCAAAACTGTGCCAAAGTCAGCAACTTGTCCACCCATTTCAGCATAAAATGGTGTTTTATCAAAGACTAATTGACGTTGTTCACCGGCAACTGCCTGGTCAAGCAAAGCATCAATGCCATCAGCATCTTGCCCAATAATGGCTACCACTTCAGCATCATCAACGGTGGTTTCTGACCAACCCACGTATTCTGAAGCCACTTTCAAATCAGTCAACACGGCATTTTGCACACCCATTGATTTGTCGTTTGAACGTGCTGCCCGCGCACGGGCACGTTGTGCTTGTAGGGCCTCATTAAAGCCGGCCACATCAACCGTCAAACCAGCTTCGGCCGCTTGTTCTTGTGTCAATTCGAGTGGGAAACCATACGTATCTGACAACTTAAAGGCATCTGCACCAGAAATTTGTGTTTGTCCGTCAGCCTTAGCTGCCGCAATCACATCATCCAACAGCGCCAACCCACCAGTCAACGTGGCATTGAAACGCTTCTCTTCGGCTGCCACCGTCTTTTGGATACGCGCTGCGTTTTCCAGCACTTCTGGATAATAGCTTTGCATAATTTCGCCAACAATTGGCACCAATTGGGTCAAAAATTCGCCTTGAATGCCTAGCTTTTGACCATGCAAAACTGCCCGACGCAGCAAACGCCGAATCACATAACCACGCCCTTCATTTGAAGGCATGGCCCCATCACTAATGGCAAAGGTAATGGCACGAATATGGTCAGCAATCACTTTAAAGCTGGTGTTGCTGTCAGAATCCTTGGTCCCATCATACTTAAAGTTTGGTGACAAAGCTTCTGTGGCATGAATAATTGGCAAGAATAAATCTGTGTCAAAGTTTGTCCGACCGTTTTGGAACACTGACACAACACGTTCCAGTCCCATTCCCGTATCAATGTTCTTGTGTGGTAATTCTGGATATTGTGAATTATCCGTCAAACCAGGCAAATGATTAAATTGTGAGAACACAATGTTCCAAATTTCCAGATACCGTTCGTTTTCACCACCGGGATACATTTCTGGATCGTCATCAGGCAAATCTTGAAAGGCTGGGCCACGATCGAAAAAGATTTCTGAATCGGGGCCTGAAGGGCCTTCACCAATATCCCAGAAGTTGTCTTCAACTTCATAAATATGACCAGCTGGCAAATCTGTCTTTTCTTCCCAGATCTTTTTGGCTTCTTGATCCTTTGGGTAGACTGTCACGTACAAACGCTCTTTATCCAAACCATACCATTCAGGACTGGTTAGTAATTCCCAAGCCCAAGGAATCACTTCTGCTTTGAAATAATCGCCAATTGAAAAGTTCCCCATCATTTCAAACAAGGTATGGTGACGAGCTGTTTTACCAACATTTTCAATATCATTCGTCCGAATAGCCTTTTGTGCGTTGGTAATGCGCGGATTTTCCGGTACAACCGTCCCATCAAAATACTTTTTTAGGGTTGCCACACCAGAATTGATCCACAATAACGTGGGATCATCGTGTGGAATCAGATTTTTTGAGGGGACAACTTCATGCCCTTTTGATGCAAAGAAATCCAAAAACATTTGACGGACTTCAGCTGACGTCAATTCTTTCATTTGTAATTCTCCTTGGTTTGAAATATAAAAAGACCAGAACAAAGTGCGGACGCTTTACCGTGGTACCACCGCATTTTGTAATGATCTTTAATCTTTACCTTCATAAGCTCATAACGCTGAGGCGCGGTAACCTTTCGATTACAAGACGATCTGGGAGCGCAAAATTTGTGATGTGTGTTTTGCATTAACCAACACATTTCTGACTGGCATCGCGCAAATTTTGTATATCCAGATTCCTTTAGTTATTATAGCACATTACCACCCAATATGATGATCAGTTTCTGGTAAGGTCAGTTCATCAGCCATAAGCGCCTCAAAAGTTTGCGTCATGTTATCAAAAGCCGTTTGTAATTGTTCACGTGTGATGACCAACGGTGGCTGGAAACGTAGCACATTGCCCCGCAAACTAATCATAATGACCCCTAACTGGTACAGCCGGTAAATAATTTTAGTCGTTGCCGTCACATCTGCTCGTCCATCAGCATCAACAATCTCAATCCCGCCATTTAACCCATACATGCGCACAGCCCCAATAAATGGATATTTTTGCGCGGCTTGTTCAAAAAATTCACGGGCGACAGCGCCCAGTTCTGCAGAACGCGCGACCAAATTTTCTGACTCTAGCACATCCAGCGTTGCCAATGCTGCCGCAGCCGTCACCGGATTGCCCGCAGTTGTATACACATTTGCTGGAGACGCGAGACTGGCCATAATCTCCCGTCGGCCAACGACCGCACTCAGCGGCAAGCCACTGGCCAACGACTTTCCCATACTCAATAAATCAGGCGCAATCCCAAAATGATCAATCGACCACATTTTCCCGGTGCGACCCAACCCTTGATTCACCTCATCGACCGCAAAAACAATCCCGTGTTCGCGCGTGAATTGATACACCAAATCCATATACGCTTGTGGTGCTTTGATGATGCCGCCATCGCCTTGAATTGGTTCAATAATGACCATAGCCACTTCATCGGCTGGCAAATATGTCTCAAACGGCAACTTAAACGCTTGAAATAACCGCTGTGAGAATTGTGCATCCGTTTCACCAGCCAAGCGTTGTGACGGATCAGGATAAGGGACTTTCACAACATCTGGCAATAAAGGGCCCATTTTTCGCGTCATATTCAGACTAACACCCGAAATGGACATCGCCCCATAAGTTGACCCATGATAAGCACCGGTAAAACTCACAATATACGAGCGCCCCGTGTAGGCACGCGCTAATTTGATCATCACATCATTGGCATCCGAGCCTGAATTGCCAAATAGGGCTTGCTTTTCAAATGTCCCTGGCGTGAGCGCTGTTAAGCGTTGCACCAGTTGTGCCGTGGTGGTATTGGCAAAATAAGCCGGCGTATACTGAATCAATTTTTGAGCCTGCTGCGTAATCGCCGCAACTACTTTAGGATGGGCATGACCCACATTTGTCGCGCTGGCACTGGCCAGCAAGTCAATATAGTCGCGACCATCCGCGTCCGTGACAATCGCCCCCTGCCCATGATCAATAACTAGGTCAAAGTAGTTCACGCGTGACACTGCTGCCAAGTGTTGTTGTTCTGCTGCTAAAATTTCTTGATTGTTTGACATGGCCCACCTCGCCTTTTTCTGACAATAAAAGCCCTGGCTAACCAGGGCTTCAGATAACACAACTTATTTTGACAAATTACTATGACGCGCCCCGTAGACCGCATAGATGATCAATCCGAGTACAAACCAGCCAAAGGCATAAAGCTTCGCTTGGTTGTCCAAGTTATAGAAAATAAACCCTGAACCCAAGGCTGCCAAAGCTGGCAAAACTGGGTAAAACGGCATCTTGAAGCCAGGTTCTTGAATATCTTTTCCTTCGCGTGGTCGCAACGCATAGATACCAAATGACACAATAATAAAGGCAATCAAAGTACCGGCTGAAATCAAGCCGGCCAATTCTGTAAAGCTAAAGATTGAGCCAACTAAAATCGCAATGATTGACAAGGCCAACAAAGCATTGTTAGGCAACCCTTTACCGTTCACATCACCAAGGAAGCTTGGCAATAAGCCATCACGGCCAAAGGCGTACAACAAACGTGACCCCGCTAACATCATCCCAATGATGGCGGTAAACATTCCGATCAACGCCACAACGGATAACAAGTTAGACGTGAAGCCGTGACCTGATTGCAACAATGCCCAGGCAGCAGGTGCCGCATTGTTTTCATACTTTGAGTAATGGAACATCCCCACCAGTACCAAAGCCACCGTCACGAACAAAATCGTGGCCACAACCAGTGAACCAATGATTCCTCGCGGCATTGTACGCTTAGGATCCTTAGCTTCCGCCGAGTTGGCAGCAATCGAATCAAACCCAATATAAGCTAAGAAAATTTGTGACGCACCGGCCACAATCCCTTGCCAGCCACCAAACGTTGTGCCTGGCTTGTAGTCAGGAATAAATGGCACATAGTTTCCTGGATGGATAGCTGTCAAACCAACCCCGATAAAAATCAAAATAACCAAAACTTTTCCGATGACTAAGATATTTTCAACACGTGCCGTAGAGCTCGTCCCACGCCATAGCAATACGGTGACGATTAACACGGCAAATAAAGCTGAAATATCCACAA
>USIU01000037.1 GCA_900554745.1 uncultured Leuconostoc sp. | reverse complement strand
AGTGTGAAACTCGCCTCGAGATGAGATTTCCCATTCTTTATGAAGTAAGACCCCTTAGAGATGATGAGGTAGATAGGCTAGAAGTGGAAGTACAGTGATGTATGTAGCGGACTAGTACTAATAGGTCGAGGACTTAACCAAAGTCTAGTACAGGAATGTACAACAAGAAGATTATGAGTGGTTCAATTTAAAAGAAGAATTTGATACTATTTAGTTTTGAGTGAATAACTCAAAGGTGTCGTGTCGATAGCATAGAGGACACACCTGTTCCCATTCCGAACACAGAAGTTAAGCTCTATCACGCCGAAAGTAGTTGCCGGATCGCTGGCTGCGAGGATAGGAAGATGCGATGCCGTACATAGGAAGTGCTCTGAGAAGAGTGCTTTTTTATTTGCCTTAAATTATTGTCATGTACTTTTGTTAATATTTTTGATATAATAAACTTAGTATATTTCAAGGGAGGGCAACATTTTATGGTTACATTATACTCGTCTCCGAGTTGCACCTCTTGTCGTAAAGCAAAACAATGGTTAGTTGATCATAACTTACCATTTATTGAACGTAATTTAAATAAAGAACCATTGCGTGCTGAAGATGTTAAAGCAATGCTTCGGCTGACGGAAGATGGGACAGAAGAGTTAATTTCCACCCGCTCAAAAGTTTTTTCTGAGTTGACGTTGGATTTGGACGATATGTCAATTAATAAATTGATTGACTTGATTGTTGCTTACCCGTCTTTGCTGAAGCGACCAATTATTTTGGATGATCAACGCATGCAAATTGGGTATAATGATGATGAAATTCGTCGATTTTTACCACGTGAAGTGCGCCAGCGGGAATTGATTCGCGCAACATTTAAAGCTGACTTCGCAGAAGAGGCAAAAGATTTAGTGGTTGAAGAAGGCTGAGCACGTCAGTCTTTTTTCTTTACAATCACAAAAGATGGCGCGACGTTATTTTATAGAAAGGTGGTATGCCACTATGGAAATGGAACGTATCAATGATAATACAATTCGTGTCATGATTGAAAACAGTGATTTACAAGATCGTGGGCTTTCAATCATGGAATTACTGGGTAATCATGATAAGATCGAATCGTTTTTTTATAGTATTCTATCAGAAGTTGATGTTGATCATGATTTTAATGAAGATGACCAGGTAACCTTTCAAATCTTGCCAAACCGTAATGGCTTAGAATTGTTCATTTCAAAACTAGATGAAGATCACCAAGTTGGTGACATTATTAATAATTTGATGTCTTATGCGAAGCATCAGTCTGAAGAGATTGATCAAGTTTCTGATGAACGCCGCGCCGCATTACGACAAACAGATGATGGTCAAGATGTTGCCTCACCGTCGCAGGTACAACCTGCTAGCCCTGTCTCAGACAACAACACACAACCGGGAGCGCATCTCTTGACTGTGAAATTACCGTATTTTGAAGCGATTATTCCTATTGCATATTTAGCGAATCGATTAGATGATGCATCAGATTTATATCGTTACCGGGATGATTTCTATCTGACGCTACATTATGATCGAGGTGTTGTGAGTCATGATATGCTGAAGGATCAACAGGCGATGATCCTTGAATATGCGACAATGACGACGGTACAAAATGATGTCTTACGGGAGCATGGTGAGTTAGTGCTGCAGCGCGATGCGTTGCCTCAAATCAAAAAATTATTCTAAAGGACGCGGCAACGCGTTTTTTTGATATAATATAAGCATTGACTTTATTGGAAGAGGTAAAAAATGAGTATCTTAGGAACAGTTCTAACCGTTATTTTAGCGTGGATTTTGATTGCTTTGGGTAGTTGGCTATGGGTGATTGTGTCAGCTAAATCAAGTGGGACACTACTCAAACCTGAAGCATTTGCTGAGAAATTGGCAAATGAAAATGCACAAATTATTGACGTGCGTGAACCTGCTGCCTATAAGCGCTCACACATTATGGGCGCCCGTAATATTCCAGCGATAAATTTTTCTCAAGGTAAGTCTGGTTTGCGGCATGATCGTGATATTTTTCTGTACGATGATCGTTTGCGTGAAGTGACGCGTGTCAGCAAGATTTTAAAAAAGCAAGGCTATCAAAAAGACCGTATTTTTATTTTGCGTGGTGGCTACGCACAATATACTGGCAAAAAAACAAATTAAATAATGATTGTGAAAAGGTTGTGATACAAGGGTTGTATCACAACCTTTTTTTGTGTATTGTGCTTGCAGATGACTTTAAATTTTAACGAAGAAGTGTATAATAAAAAATGTAAGCGGTTACAATAAGGAGAAAATCATGCAATATATTAATTACTTCAATCATGACGCCTATACAAATATTGCCATGGATGCCTGGCTATTAAAGCATTTAAAGCCAACTGAACCGGTTTTTGCTTTGTGGCAAAATGAGCGTGCGGTGATTGTTGGTGAAAATCAAAATACATTTTCTGAAGTGAACGCTGATTATGTCACTGAAAATGATGTGCAAGTCGTCAGACGGGTTTCAGGCGGTGGGGCAGTTTATCATGATCTTGGGAATATTTGCTTTACCTTCTTTGTGCCAGTCGCCAGTAGCGCAAGCGTTGATTTTCATCAATTTGTCCAGCCAATGGCAGATGCGTTAGCAGCAGTTGGGATTGACGTCAAAATTTCAGGTCGGAATGACTTGGAAATTGATGGCAAGAAAGTTTCCGGTAATGCCCAGCGCTATGCGGGTGGGTATTTAATGCATCACGGTACGCTGTTGTGGGATACCGATGTGGAGGCGATGGTCCGGTCGTTAAACGTCGCTGATGAAAAGTTTATCTCCAAAGCCGCGAAATCAGTTCGTGCCCGCGTCGGGAATATTAAGGACTATGCCCCTGATAACCTGACCATTGAGGCGTTTATTGCGCAGCTGCGTTACTATCTGACCAATGAAGGGCGAGATGGGGAATACCCATTAACGGATGCGCAAAAAGCGGCAATTTTAGAATTGCGTGATCAGCAGTTTTCCCAATGGTCATGGAATTATGGGCAGAGCCCAGACTTCATGTATCACAACCACGCCAAATACGATGGTGGTAGTATCGATGTTAAGGTTAATGTCGTGGACGGCATCATCACTGATCTTGATTTTATCGGTGATTTCTTAGGTGTGCGTGATTGGCGTGAAATAAAATCGCAATTTATTGGGTTACCGTTTACAAAGGACGCCGTAGCCGATGTTTTATACGCTAACCAAGATGGGCAATATTTTGGCACTATCACAAATGATGAACTTTTGGCAGTATTTTTTCAGAAAGATGAGGTAGAAACACATGTCTGATATCACAGCAACAAATGAGAAAATTTTAGACTTTAATGGTCAATTGGCGCTGCAGGATGAGACGTTTCCCACGCTACATATTCTTAATTCAGCGGGGGAAATTGTTGATGAAGCTGGCTTAAAGCGCGCTGACCTCTCAGCAGACGATTTGGTGCAAATCATGCAGCGCATGTTATTTAGTCGACAATTAGATATTCGGTCAACCAAACTCGCTAAGCAAGGTCGCTTTGGATTCTTTGCGCCAACGGCCGGTCAAGAAGCGTCACAAATGGCTTCATCTTATGCCTTTAAAGATGAGGATTGGTTGATGCCGGGTTATCGCGATATTCCACAAATTATCGTGAAAGGTTGGCCGATTTGGAAGGCGATTCTTTGGTCACGTGGTCATGTGTTGGGTAATGTGATGACCACGCCGGATGATCAACCAGTCAACGCTTGGATGCCACAAATTATCATTGGCGCGCAATATGTTGAAGCAGCTGGAATTGGTCTTGGCCTTAAGAAGCGACAAAAAGATGCGGTTGCGTATGCTTACACTGGTGATGGCGGGTCATCACAAGGTGATTTTTATGAAGGGGTGAACTTTGCGGGGGCTTATCGTGCTAATGCTGTTTTCTTCATTCAAAATAATGGCTATGCAATTTCCACACCGCGCGGGTTGCAAACTGCAGCGACACATTTAGCAGCTAAGGGTTGGGCAGCCGGCGTGCCAAGTGTTGTCGTTGATGGCAATGACCCTATTGCCGTTTATTTGGCGGCCAAGGAAGCGCGTGCGTGGGCCGTAGCGGGTCATGGCCCCGTATTAATTGAAACATTAACAGATCGCTTAGAGCCGCATTCAACGGCTGGTGACGATCCACTACGCTACCGGACACAAGATGAGATTGATGCATGGTGGGCAAAAGAACCCCTTATCCGAATGCGCAAGTTTATGACCGACCAAGGCATTTGGGATGAGGAAAAGGAAGCGGCTTATATTGCCGAAGTCAATGCTCTCATTGATGAACAAATTAAAATTGCGGATAATGTGCCAAAGCAAAAGATTTCTGACTTCATTAAAAATACGTTGGCAGTGCCAAGTTATGCCATGACGGAGCAAATCGAAAAGTTTGAAAGTGAGGGGAAGTAAGATGGCTGTTAAAAGTTATATTGATGCTGTTCGCGAGGCGATGGATCTCGCACTTGGTCAAGACGACAATGTCCTCATTTTTGGTGAAGATGTCGGTAAAAATGGTGGCGTCTTCCGTGCAACGGATGGCTTACAGGCAAAGTATGGCGAAGATCGGGTCTTCAACACGCCGTTAGCTGAGTCGGGTATTGGTGGACTTGCTATTGGCTTAACCACCCAAAATTATCGGCCAGTCATGGAAATACAATTCTTTGGTTTTGTGTTTGAAGTAATGGATTCTATTGCTGGTCAAATGGCGCGCAATCGCTTCCGTTTTGGCGGGACACGCCAAATGCCAATTGTGGTGCGCTCCCCTTATGGTGGTGGCACGAAAACACCAGAAATGCATGCGGATAATTTGGAAGGCATGGTGGCCCAGATTCCTGGTATTCGCGTTGTCATGCCAGCTAACCCAGCAGATGCCAAAGGCTTGCTACTGAGTGCGATTGAATCTAATGATCCCGTGGTCTTTTTGGAAAATCTGCACCTTTACCGTTCATTAAAGGGCGAGGTGCCAGAAGGTTACTACACGACGCCACTTGATCAGGCCGCAATTGCGCGTGAGGGGACTGATGTGTCAATCATTTCCTACGGTGGCGGGGTACCAGTCGCACTGAAGGCGGCGGAAGCCCTAGCAAAAGACAATATTTCAGCCGAAGTCCTAGATTTACGGACCGTTTCGCCGCTAGACATTGCAAGCATCGGTGCCACGGTTAAAAAGACGGGGCGCGTGGTTGTTGTCCAAGAAGCCCAACGCATGGCTGGTATTGGGGCCAATGTCATGAGTGAAATTGCTGAGCGCTTTATTTTAGATTTGAAAGCGCCAATCGGTCGGGTAGCGGCGCCAGATTCTGTTTACCCATTTGGCCAAGCAGAAAATGATTGGATGATTAAAGCAGACGACGTTGTGGCTAAAGTGACGGAGGTTGTGAATTATGACTGAGATTTTTAAAATGCCAGATATTGGTGAAGGAATGGCGGAAGGTGATATCACGGCTTGGCTAGTGAAAGTCGGTGATACGGTGGCCATGGATGATCCCGTGGCCGAAGTGCAAAATGATAAGCTGATTCAAGAAATTTTGTCGCCGTATGCCGGTAAAGTCACCAAACTGTTTGTCCCAGCTGAGACAACTGTCTCAGTTGGTGACCCCTTGATTGAATTTGATGGGGATGGCAGTGGCGCGGCACCGGTAGCTGCTACCGCAGCGCCAGTATCAGCACCTGAGGTTGCACCAGCACCTGAGCAAACACCGCAACCACAACCACAACCGACACCAGAACCTGCTACTAGCACAGTTCAAACGGTGAATGGGCACGTTTTGGCCATGCCTTCGGTTCGTCATTTGGCATTTGAAAAAGGCATTGACCTGACGCAAGTACCCGCTACGGGTCGGCATGGCCATGTGACTTTGGCCGATGTGATGAATTTCCAAGCGGTTGAGACACCCGTGGCAGCACCAGCAAATGGCGCGGCACCAGCCGAGCCAACGCCACCAACGCCTGCAGATAACAAACCACAACCACCAGTCGCACCGGCGCCAGTACATGAAGGTCGGCAACCGATGACGCCAGTGCGCAAGGCAGTTGCAAAGGCCATGGCCAATCAGAATGCGACAATTCCGGCCGTGACAAACTTTGATAGTGTTGAAGTGAGTCAACTGGTGGCGCATCGTCAACAGTTTAAGGCGCAGGCCGCTGAACAAGGCATTCATTTGACTTACTTGGCTTATGTGGTCAAAGCGTTGGCTGCCACGGCGAAGAAATTCCCAGAAATTAATGCCAGTTTGGATATGGACACGCAAGAAATTGTCTATCATGACGACGTGAACATGGGCATTGCGGTGAATGCCCCATCTGGCTTATTTG
This sequence comes from uncultured Leuconostoc sp., assembly GCA_900554745.1. Taxonomy (GTDB): domain Bacteria; phylum Bacillota; class Bacilli; order Lactobacillales; family Lactobacillaceae; genus Leuconostoc. The sequence continues at coordinate 2,473 of USIU01000037.1, read as the reverse complement.
TGCCAGTGGTTGCGCAAGCTGACCGGAAGTCGATTTTCCAAATTGCCAAAGAAATTGCCACCTTGGCCGATGCTGTGCGTGATGGCTCAATTTCACCAAAGCAAATGCAGGGCAGCACGATGACAATTTCGAACCTTGGGTCAGCACGGGGTACTTGGTTTACACCGATTATTAATGGGCATGAAGTGATGATTTTGGGTCTCGGCTCAATTGTCAAGGAGCCAATCGTGAATGCAGCTGGCGAAATTGTGGTGGGTCAGAATATGAAATTGTCCTTAACTTATGATCACCGGTTGATTGATGGCATGTTAGGCCAAAGTGCCTTGAATTATTTGAAGCAGTTGTTAGCTGATCCAGCGTATATGTTGATGGAGGTGTAAGATGGTTGTTGGCGCACAAGCACGTGAAATTGATACAGTGGTGATTGGCTCTGGTCCTGGTGGGTATGTGGCCGCCATTCGTGCCGCCGAGTTAGGCCAAAAAGTGACCATTATCGAACGTGATGCCATTGGCGGGGTTTGTTTGAACGTGGGCTGCATTCCATCCAAAGCACTGATTCATGTTGGTCATCGCTACCAAGAAGCCCAGGCAGACACGCCGTTTGGCCTCACAACCAGTGGCGCGACCTTAGACTGGCAAAAAACCCAAGACTGGAAGCAAAACCAAGTCGTCAACACGCTCACAAGTGGGGTGGCGATGTTGTTGAAAAAGCATCAGGTAGAAATTGTCCACGGAGAAGCCACATTTACCGATAATGAAACGTTAAACGTGGTGCAAGAAGATGGCCATGAATTATTACAATTCAACAACGCCATTATCGCAACTGGGTCGCGGCCGGTTGCGATTCCAAGTATGCCATTTGGTGGTCGTATTATTGACTCAACGGGTGCCTTAAGTTTACCTGAAGTGCCAAAACGCTTAATCATTGTCGGCGGCGGGGTCATTGGTTCTGAGTTAGGCGGCGCCTACGCTAACCTTGGCGCACAAGTCACCATCATTGAGGGATTAGATCATACCTTAAATGGGTTTGACGCTGACATGACACGCCCTGTTTTGGCTGATTTTAAGCAAAAGGGTGGCGTTATCGTCACTGACGCACAAGCCAAGTCGGCCACACAAACTGAGGATGAGGTGTCTCTGACATACACGGTGGCTGGTGAAGAACACACGGTTACGGGGGATTATTTACTTGTGGCGGTTGGCCGTCGCGCCAACACAGACACACTTGGCCTCAATAATACGGATGTGAAGCTCACAGATCGGGGCCTAATTGAGATTAGCGATGACATGCAGACGAGCGTACCACATATTTATGCCATTGGGGATGTGACTGCAGGGCCACAACTGGCTCATAAGGCCAGCTTCCAAGGTAAAATTGCTGCCGCGGCTATCGCTGGTGACCCGCAAGCCCATGATATGCATTATGGGTTACCGGCTGTTGCGTACACGCAAGTCGAGCTGGCAACCGTTGGTGAGACACCCGAATCAGCCCAAGCTAACAAGCTCGACGTTAAAGTGTCTAAATTCCCGTTTGCGGCCAATGGACGTGCCATTTCAATGGGTGAAACGGCAGGATTCATCCGCTTAATCAGCGATAAGACGACCAATGCGGTCTTAGGGGCGCAAATCGTTGGGCCAAGTGCTTCGGATTTGATATCAGAGTTGGCTTTGGCCATTGAAAATGGCCTGACCACACAGGATATTTCATTGACAATCCACCCACACCCAACCTTGGGTGAAGCCATTATGGATACCGCCGAATTGGCCGATGGGTTACCTATTCATATTTAAAGACTAAATTCAGCAGCAAATGACGTTGCCCACACTTGGCAACGTCATTTTAATTCTAGGAGGGTTATGGCTTATATTACAACAAACGACAACGTACAATTAGCCTATCAAGTTCATGGGGTTGGCCAGCCAATTGTCTTAATTGCGGGCTATTCGGGTAATCAAGCCACGTGGACAGCACAAATCCCAGCGCTTGTGGCAGCGGGATATCAGGTGATTACCTATGACCGCCGCAATCATGGCCAGAGTGCGCAGGTGACCTATGGGATGCGGTTGTCGCGGCATGGAATGGATTTAGCCGCGGTTATCTCAGGTTTAAATCTCAAACAACCGATTTTATTAGGGCATTCGATGGGCGCTAGCACGATTTGGGCGTATTTGTCCCTATTTGGGGATGCGGCCATTCGTGCCGTGATTACTGAAGATCAGATACCTAAAATGCTGCAAACCACCGACTGGCCATATGGGCTATTGGGAGCCGATTGGCAACATTTACCGGCAGCCTTGACGCAATTACCTACTACGAAATTAACCAACTTAAAGCTGTCAGCTGACATTAAACGGGCGATTGGGCAACATTTCCAACCTTTTGATTTTAAATTGAATGCCCCGTTATTGGAAAATAGTGCGCTGCAAGATTGGCGGGATGTTTTGCGGCGTGAAGCGGTGCCACACTTGTTTA
>USIU01000036.1 GCA_900554745.1 uncultured Leuconostoc sp. | reverse complement strand
CATTTCGCAATGCACTCATCCCATGGCTTGCGTTAACTGGCCTGATTTGGTCGATTGTGGGTGGTGTACTAGCGGGTTCTATCACGCTCTTATTACAAAATGTCATAGGACTTGTCGTAGTAGGTGGTATTTTGTTATTCTGGTATACGAACCGCATTATTGCAAACACGTTTAGAAGGAGAAATTCACGTGCGTTTACGAAATAAAAAGTGGACTAGCCCATGGTTGGCAGATCACACGGACTTGGTTATTACACAAGACCGTGCGACAGGTCTACAAGGAAATTGGCAAAGCATCTTCGAAAAGGTGCAACCATTGTACGTAGAAATCGGTACAGGTAAGGGTCAATTTATCATTGGTATGGCAAAGAAGTACCCAGAAATTAACTTTATCGGTATGGAAATTCAAGAAGGAGCCGTTGCTGTTGCAGCACGTAAGGCGGATGAAGATCCAGTCGACTTGCCTAACTTGAAGTTCATCTACGGTGATGGTGCTGGAGTTGAGACGTACTTTACAAAGGGTGAGGTATCAAAGTTGTTCTTGAACTTCTCAGATCCTTGGCCAAAGTCACGTCACGAAACGCGTCGTTTGACGTACAAGTCATTCTTGGAAGGTTACCAAGCTGTTTTGCCAGCTGGTGGTGAACTAGAATTTAAGACGGATAACCGTGGCTTGTTTGAGTACTCACTATACTCATTTGCAAACTTCGGCATCGAATTCTACAAGGATGGTATCTCACTAAACTTGCACGAAGACGAAGAAAAGATGAAGGACAACGTTGAGACGGAATACGAGCAAAAGTTTGCTTCTCAAGGTTTCCCAATTTACAAGTTTACGGGTGCTTTCAAGTAACCAACAAAAAACGCATGCTGACTAACCAAGTCAACATGCGTTTTTAATTTATTCAGATAGTGTCGCTGGAGCTTCAGTCATAACAGTCAACGTAACAGCTTGCTTTGATGCTTCCCATTGTGCCTCGGCACCAAATCCAATTTGTTGTTGTGTTTGTTGGGCGATAAACCCAGCTTCCAATGCAAAACTAGCCTCTGGGTTTTCGCTAAAGCGGGCTTCTACGATTGGTCCGTCTAGGCGCCACTTTTGCATCGTTGGCTTTTGCGTTGTGAGGGTTAATGTTCCAAAACCGGCCTCTTGGAAAAAAGCTTCGATAGCTGAGATACCGTGTAGGTCAACATCTCTTGCTAAGGTCTTTCCGGCCCAGTAGATAATTTCTGACTGATCATCTTGTAGTAATTCAGGTAACAAACGATCACGTAGCAAGGTTAACGCGAACACGTCAAGACCTGGCGTTTGTGCTGATTCCGTCATGATGAACTCCTTTTATTACAGTTTCATAGTTTTAATTATAGTGTATTTGAGCTTGGTTTGCCAATAATTTACGTTAGTGTTACAATTAAAACCTTGAAAGGATGGATTTTGGCATGACTTTACCTGATAATCCGTTAATAAATAGCACGCTAGGATTAATCAATGGTGACCTTTTTGCACAAAAAATCATCATGGGTGACGGTTCGCAGTGGGGAAGTGATTCTTCACTAACCCTTGCAACCATTGCAAGTCTTTCTAACGGCTATATATTAACCGACATCATGACCCAGTTCTCTTACTGGTACACGACCGGCGCTTATACGGCTGACGGTGCACCACAAACGGCTGGGGATGTAACAAGACTCGCAATCGAAAACTTCCGACAGACACAAGACCCGTTCACGTCTGGTGGTCGCGATGTACAGGATAACGCCAATGGCTCACTGTTGCGCATTACACCGGTTGTGCTGTTCTTGTATGCTAAGTATGGCTCAGACTTCATTCACGATGATCCAGCCATGTTAACGTTGCACCAAATTGGTGGTTTGACACATAACCATCCGCGTTCATTGATTGCATTGGGTATGTATGCCATGCTAATCAATGGCTTGTTAACGGGGATGAAGCTACCTGAAGCGTTCGACTTTGCAATTAGTAATGCGTATGAGTACTATGCAAAGCACGCGGTGTTTGCTGATGAGCTGGAGGCGTTTGAATCATTGAACACGCCCGACTTTGAAAACATGCCAATCAACGAGATTCACGCTTCTGGGTATGTCGTGGATACGTTCGCGGCGACGGTTTGGGTTTTGCTCAATAGCGATAACTTTGAGGATGCCTTGACGCTGGCGTCGGGGATGCCTGGTGAGCCAATGCGTATCATGCCACTAGTTGGTGCGGTTGCTGGACTAATGTACGGCAAGGATGCGTTGCCAACGGCATGGTTGAACAATCATGAGAAAGATATCGTGACGCGTATTTTGGAAACAGCTGACCAAAGTGGTGAGTTTGTTTGCCCAACACCTGAAAATTAAATATCACGAAGGGGTTCTATCGTTTTGGTAGGGCCTCTTCTTTTTAGACACGGAGAGGAGTTTAGAAATGGCAACGATTATACACAGTATCTCAGGGGTTCTAATGATTTTGGGACTCGTCGCAGTTGGGTATGCTTTGATAAAGTTGCGAATCTTTAACGATGACGATGGCAGATTGAGCAAATTCTTATCTGGATTTGTCACTAAAATCGCAATTCCAGCTTATTTGATTGTTAGTATTCCGCAGGACTTTACACCGGCTAGTCTCGTCGCTTTGGGGCCTAAATTGATTCTGCCGGTGGGTAGTATGTTAGTGCTATTCATTTTGTCATTTGTTGTAGCACGTTTAATTCATGTAAACCCAACCCATAAAGGTTTGTTTCAGTCGCTTTTGTTTAATTCAAATACAGTGACGGTCGGACTACCGGTTAATATGGCACTGTTTGGTAAGGAAAGCTTACCGTATGTGTTGGTCTACTATATGGCTAATACCATTGTTTTTTGGACGTTGGGTGTTTATATGATTGAGAGCGATACGAAGACGGGTAAACATTTCGACTTAAAGAAGACGCTGAAAGGGGTGTTTACACCGCCGATGATTGCTTTGTTGGTTGCGGTTGTACTCGTTATTTTCCAAATCAAGCTACCGGAGTTCCTGGTAACTGATTTGACAGATCTGGGGAATACGAACGTACCGCTATCATTAATTTTTATCGGTTTTTCAATTGCTAAGACCCAACGTGCTGATCTGATTCCTGATAAAGAAAACATCACGTTGGCAATTGGACGCTTTGTTATGGCGCCAACTGTTATGGCGTTGATGATGATGCCATTTGACTTGCCTAAGTTGTTGAAGGTCGTGTTCATCATTCAATCGGCCATGCCAACCATGACGAACGCTGCCGTGATGGCACGTGAGCTGAACGGTGACTATAAGTTTGCGTCTGTGTCAATTACACAAACCACGCTAATGATGTTAGTTGTGATACCGATTTTGATGGTAATTGTAAGCTAGACCTTGCGTTATAAAATCGACTATTGACTGGTATTTTCTGCGGGCGATTAAAAACTTCGCCGGGCTAAAAGATTATTCTCGCGTATTCTATTCTGGTGACAGTAAGTAGAAGAGGAGAATTCAGATGTCTACATTTATGAAAGTCGTTAAGACTATTTTGCTTTTAATTTCGGCGTTGGCAATAATAATTATTGGTCAACTGTTGGGGGAAATTACCTACTCGGTTGTACCTATTCCATCGCTACCTGATATTGTTTATATTCTCGTTGCGGTTGTTGCTGTTTTGGCAATGAACCGTTGGGTGCTAAAGATTCCTTTGGAAGAATTTGGGTTGGGAAAGTTACACCTTAATTGGTGGTGGGTTGTGCTTGGCCTGGCGATGCCATGGGCGTTGAATTTTACAATGGCTATGATATTTGCTGGTAACATCACGTTTAACCCAAACACAAGTTTTATGACCATTTACATGGCGGTTATTGCCGCTTTCTCAGCTGGAATGGTGGAAGAACTTATTTTCCGTAGCTACATGTTTTCAACTATTCGTCGTGACTTTGGTTTGATAGCTGCGACAATTATTCCGTCAGTATTTTTTGCTGCAACACATCTGCTTAATGGTAGTTTGAATTTTACAAGTACGATTATGCTGCTGGTTGCTGGGACTATTGTTGGGGTGACATTTACGTTGATTCGCCTGGCAACTGGAAACATTTGGACTGCGGTTATTATGCACACACTATGGGATACATTTGTTGCTGACTCAAATATCGCCAATGAGAACGCCTTGGTTGCTATTAAGGACGCAACGGCAAATCCAGGCATGCTACTAAGCGGTGGTCAGTATGGTATAGAAACTTCTTTGCCAGGTATGTTGGTTTTTGCAATCCCAATGATTGTCATTTTCGTTAGCTTGAAGAATCGTGGCATGATTGGAACTAACAATCTGAAATAACAAATCTTCGCTACAGGTGCAACCTGTGGCGTTTTTTGTTGTTCACGAGTAAAGTTGACTTAAAAAGATGAGGGGGGCACTGTAATGGGGTCACGATTAATGCACGCAGCCATCGCTAAACAGCTGATGACAAAGTTCAGTCAATTGGATATGGCATTTATGATAGGTAACGAAGCACCTGATGTCGATAAAATCAGTCAGATGAGTAAAGACGAAACGCATTATTTAGTTCCTAGTAATCGAGGAACTAGACGAATTGATTTACGGGCTTTTTTACAAGAGCATCCAGAAACGTTGTCAGATTCGTTTACCTTGGGCTATTACACACATTTATTGGCTGACGAGGTTTGGCTTACAGACGTCTTCATGAAAGTCGTTCCACCACAAGATGATCCACGACGTCCAGCAGTGCTAGAACGCTACTATGAGGATTTTAAAAAGCTCAATCCGTATCTTGTTCATAAGTATGGTTTACAACCATTACCATCAACAGCTACTGAGGCTGTGCCGGCGGATTTCGCAGATAAGGCGTGTGTTGACAAGTTGATTCAAGACTATAATGCTGACTTTACGGGCGAAACAATTGGTGATCTTGAAGTGCTTAGCATTACACAAATAGATGTCTACATTGCCAACGTGGTTAATTTGATGACTAAGGTCATTGATTCGGGAATTTTTGTCGAAAAATAAAAACATAAAGATTGATAGGTCACCGGTAAGCACGTATTATGGCCAGTGAACTATTAGAAATAAGGAGAACAACATGACGTTCTATACCATAGAATATTTATCACAACGTCATTCTTGGATGGAGACAGCAACGACAATTGTAATCGCTATACTGGTGGCTATATTCGCAATTTTTGCGGTGTTGTATTTTAAGAATAATCTGAAGTCTAAATATCGTGATTTAAGCGTGATGATGTTGCTGTTAGTTGCTTTCGTTGTTGGGCTTCAATACCAGGACATGAATCAAATCAAAAGTCAGTCAGCACAAAAAGAACAGGTTGTGAGGCTCCTAAAGCATGTTGCCCATGCAAAGGATGTTAAATATAGCCAGGTGTCAATTAATAGCGTTAATCTGAATAACAATTTGATTATGAAGGTTGATAACGTGTTCTACCGGGTTAATTTAAGTGCAGATCAATCGAATTACACGCTTGAAAAGACGAATTTACTTGATGAGAACACAGTGGTTGAGGTGAAATAATGGATGCAAGTTATGCAACGATTGCTTTGAAGCTAGCAATTGGAATCATCGGCTTAATTATCCAAATTAATATTCTGGGTAAAGGTAACTTAGCGCCGATATCAGCAATGGATCAGGTGCAAAATTATGTACTTGGTGGCATTATCGGTGGTGTTATCTACAATAGCGATATTACCGCCTTGCAATTTGTATTGGTATTGATTGTCTGGACGTTTTTGGTGCTGTTACTGAAGTTTTTGAAGGAACACAATTATTGGGTTAAGCGCGTGATTGACGGCGCGCCAGTGACAGTAATTAAAAATGGTGAAGTTGATGTGGCGACAACTATGCGTGTTGGTCTATCAGCCAGCGAATTAATGTTTAAGTTGCGCGCTGCTGGTGTTGATGAAGTTCAGATTGTGCGTCGTGCCGTTCTTGAACAAAATGGTCAGTTAACAATCATTAAGTACGGTGAAGAAGCGATTAAATACCCACTTATCCAAGATGGACAGGCAAATTACGACTTGCTCGATGTGTTGGATAAAGATATTGATTGGTTACGTGCAGAAGTTTCTAAACAGAAAATGGGTGGTGTGGAAGATATTTATCTGGGTGAATTTATCCACGGTAAAGTTATTCTGCATCCGTTCGCTAAGTAAAAATGGTAGTCATGACAATGATGTGTCGTGACTACCATTTTTAGCATACGTATAAGTGTTTATGCAGTGAACAACCTGGATTAAAAGGTGTTTCACATTGGTCGCATTGATTAATTTCGTCATAACGGGCGTAGGTCATCTGATGACCACAGACGCCACACATGACAATTAATTGGTTGCTGCGTTGATTATAACGGCCAAATGCGTGATTTTCAGTATTGTTATGGCATTGGTAACAAGCATATAACTTGCCACAGGTCTCGCAACGATTGGCGATAACGTCAAGTTTCGAATGCCAGTGAACACATCGTCCATCAGAATCGACCAATTCACCATATATTTTTTTCTTTTTTCATACTTATATGCTGTCATAAATAGATTTACTAAGCAAGTCTGCGCGAAAAAATGCCGATAACAGTTAAAAGTTAGTCTAAGAATATCGAGTAATCTATATTTTCGGACAATTCACTATGTAATAATAAGTAGCTGGAGGTGGCATATGAAAGCAGCAATAATTAACCAGTTTGGATCTAGTGATGAATTAACGGTCGTTGATAATTATGACGAACCAATCATTTCAGATAACGAAGTTCTGATTGAAACGTTTGCAACAAGTGTTAATCCGATTGACTACAAGGTCCGTGAAGGTGCTTTGCGAGGGATGTTTAATTGGACTTTTCCGGTGGTCTTGGGCTGGGACATTGCGGGTATCATTACTGAAGTTGGGGCAAATGTTACCGAATTTGCGGTCGGTGATCGCGTTTTTGCACGTCCGGATATGGATGCAACCGGTAAATTCGGCTCGTATGCAACGTTTATGGCAGTAAATGTCGATAAAGTGGCAGCGATGCCTAATAACATGACGTTCGCTGAAGCTGCAGCTTTGCCATTAGCTGGGGAAACAGCTTTACAGATGTTACGTGAGTTACGAGTGACAGATGGTTCTAAGGTTCTAGTTCAGGCCGGCGCTGGTGGCGTTGGTATCGTTGCGATTCAATTAGCTAAATTGATGGGTGCAACTGTTACAACGACCGCAAGTCATGCAAACGCGGAATTTGTCCGTGAACTTGGTGCTGATGTCGTCATTGACTATCACGAACGTGCGATTACCGACGTGATTAGCAATTATGATGCGGTGCTAGACAGTGTTGCCGATATTGATGCAGGCTTAGATGTGTTAGCGCCAGGTGGCCGATTAGTGACGATTTCGGCTAAGCCAACTGATGAACAATTGTCAAACGCTGAAAAGGCGAATAAAACGCTAACGGCGGGGTGGCTACAACCAAGCGGCAAGGATTTAGAGGAATTAGCGGCATATTATCAAAACGATCAATTGAAAATCGTGATTGATTCAAAGTTCCCATTCACGACAGAGGGCGTTCGATCAGCGCATGAACGTGTTGAATCGCATCATGCACGTGGTAAAGTCGTGATTGAAATGAAACCGGAATAGTTATGCAGAACACAACGATGGTCTTCTGGACATATTGTTGTGTTTTTTGGTGTATAAAGACACTTGATTTCCCGTTAAAAAGAATAAAATTAGCGGTTGAATTAAAGTGCTATACTTACTGATAATAAATGGTTGAGGGGTATTAAACATGGTAAGGATTATTTTTAGGCCACATGATTTGATTGCGTTGCCATATGTGGTTTTTATGGCCACAATTGGGCTGTTGATGTTCATCGATAGTGCTGCAGGACGTATTCTTTGGGGTAGTATTGGACTATTTGTCGGTCTAATTAGTTTAATTGGTGTGAATGCGATGGTACGTAATCATCCAAAAGACGAGTTTGACGAGCGTATTTAAAGCGTTTGAGAACGGTGGTATGAAGTATGGTGGAACTGACAATCGTTGTAGTTGTTTTCGTAATATTTGTCGTCGTAAGCCTCATCTCTGTTTTGATACAAGTGCACACAAAATATCGAACTCAGCAACATAAGTGGCGCATTGCTTTTAGACGGTCATTCGGTTGGATTGGTGATTTCATTTCCAATGTAATTTTGTTTTGGTGAGGCGTCAGATGTTTGGTAAGAAAGTAAATGTGAAGCAACTGGAATCACTGATTGATGAGGCTTTGGAAGTTGAAAAAAATCCAGAAGTTGTATTAGAATTGCAAAAGTTAGCAAACCAATTAACAACGGCAACTAAAATCCGAGAAACTGAGAAAAATGGCTATTTGGTGATTACAAAGCTTGCGAATACGTCAGGATTCAGAATCAGTACGGCATTGTTTACGTTAGTTGAACGGTTGAGCTTAGATGTGTATGGATCGGTCCATCAATTCAATGTGTTTTAAAGAAAATAATTAACGCTGCAAAGACTAAATGTGTTTTTGCAGCGTTTTTTAATTGGTAGGTTGGTAACTAGTTTTAATGACTCAGGTTTACATTTATTTTAGTTTACATAATATATATTATCGTGAGTTGTTATTTTAATAAGGAGGTGGACCGTTTAAATATCGTTATCTATGATACACTGTCCGATAATACATTTTTGGGAGGTTCTACGATGGCTATTCAACAAATTGATACACAACTTGCAACCGACTTCATCGTTAATCAATTAAATACACAGCAACAAACTCTTTTTGAAGTTGATCATCTACCCGAATCGACGATTGCATTTGCTGACGTAACTGATGATGTTGTTA
>USIU01000035.1 GCA_900554745.1 uncultured Leuconostoc sp. | reverse complement strand
AGAAGCCTTTTTGGCGCAATTACCCGCCAATATCAAGCCAAAGGTGCAACGGTATAAGGGACTTGGGGAAATGGATTTTGATCAGTTAGCTGACACGACTATGGATCCGATGAACCGCCGTTTGTTACGGGTTGATCCTGCTGATGCAGAAGCTGCGGATAGTATCTTTGATATGTTGATGGGTGACGATGTCGCACCACGTCGTGAATTTATTGAAGAAAATGCTGTCTTCGTTGAAAACTTAGACATTTAAGGCGTATTTGGCGGTCATACAGCTTAAAACGCTATGGCTGCCTTTTTTGCAGTATCAGGCTATCGCAGAAGAACTTTACAAGGAGTAAACAATGTCTGAACAAAATGACGCGCGTATTCGTAATGCGAATTTGTCAGAACAAATGAAAACATCATTCTTGTCATACGCCATGTCAGTAATTGTGGCGCGTGCCTTGCCTGATGTCCGTGATGGTATGAAGCCGGTTCATCGTCGTATTTTGTATTCAATGATCGAACAAGGCAACACACCCGATAAGCCGCATAAAAAATCAGCGCGTATTGTCGGGGATGTCATGGGTAAGTATCATCCGCACGGTGATTCAGCGATTTATGAATCCATGGTGCGCATGGCGCAACCATTCTCGTACCGACACATGCTTGTCGACGGCCACGGTAACTTTGGTTCGGTCGATGGGGATGGTGCTGCGGCGATGCGTTATACCGAAGCGCGTTTGTCAAAAGTGGCCATGGAAATGGTCCGTGATTTAAATAAAGATACCGTTAACTTCGTTCCCAACTATGATGGTGAAGAACGTGAACCAGAAGTCTTACCAGCTCGTTTCCCAAACCTGTTGGTTAATGGCGCAACTGGTATTGCGGTGGGAATGGCCACCAATATTCCAACGCATAACTTGGGTGAAGTGATTTCAGCCATTCATGTCTTAATGCATAACGCTGCGGCAACGACGTCAGATTTGATGGAAGCTTTACCTGGTCCTGATTTCCCCACTGGTGGGATTGTGATGGGTAAGTCAGGCATTCGCCGGGCTTATGAAACTGGTCGTGGGCGCGTCACTGTTCGTGCCAAAGTGGATATTGAGCAAACCAAGACGGGTAAAGAGCAGATTATCGTGACGGAATTACCTTATGCCGTCAACAAAGCACGTTTGATTGAACGCATTTCCGAATTAGCCCGTGAAAAGCGGATTGAAGGGATTACGGGGATCCGTGATGAATCTGATCGTGATGGGTTACGAATTGCAATTGATGTCCGTCGGGATGCATCAGCCAGCGTTATTTTAAATAATTTGTATAAAGAAACGCTACTGCAAACGAACTTTAGCTTCAATATGTTGGCGATTAATGGCGGTAAGCCACAAACGATGAGTTTGAAGGCCATTTTGGAGGCTTACCTCACGCATCAACGCGAAGTGATTCGTCGTCGAACAGCCTTTGACTTGCAAAAAGCTCAAGCACGCGCCCACATTTTAGAAGGGTTACGCATTGCGTTAGACCATATTGATGCCATTATCAACATTATTCGGTCATCAGCGACTTCTGAAGAAGCCAAGACCCGTTTGATCGATGGCTATGCCCTAACCGATAAGCAAGCACAAGCGATTTTGGATATGCGCTTGGTGCGTCTGACTGGTTTGGAACGTGACAAAATTGAAGATGAATATCAGAAATTAGTTGAACTTATTGCTGATTTGAAGGACATTTTGGCTCATCAAGAACGTGTGGATCAATTGATTTATGATGAACTGCTTGAAATTCAAACGAAATTCGGTGACGCACGTCGTACCGAACTCCAAGTTGGCGATGTGACGACCTTAGAAGATGAAGATCTGATTGAAGAAGAAGACGTGATTATTACGTTGACGCGTAATGGCTACATTAAGCGGGTGCCACAAGCCGAATTTAAGGCCCAAAACCGTGGTGGTCGTGGTGTACAAGGGATGAATGTCAATGATGAAGACTTTGTGGATCAAATGGTGGCCACGTCGACGCATGATACGTTGCTCTTCTTCACCAATAAGGGTAAAGTTTACCGGATGAAGGGGTATGAAGTGCCAGAATATGGCCGTCAAGCCAAAGGGATTCCGGTCGTGAACCTGTTGCACTTTGAAGGTGATGAAAAGATTCAAACCCTCATCAATGTGCATGGGGAAGCAACGGACAGTCATGATTATTTGTTCTTTGTAACACGGCTAGGTGTCGTGAAGCGAACAGCGGTGAGTGAATTTGCCAATATTCGGACGAACGGTTTGAAAGCCTTAACGTTACATGACGATGATGAAGTGTTGTCTGTCCAAATTACAGATGGCACACAAAGCATTTTGATTGCCACGCAAGCAGGTTATTCTGTGCGCTTTGTTGAAGCAGACGTCCGAATCATGGGCCGTGCTGCTGCTGGTGTACGTGGCATTCGTTTGCGTGACAATGATCTGGTCATTGGTGCAGATGTTGTGAACGACACCGAGAACGTATTGGTAATCACGGAAAAAGGTTACGGGAAGCAAACACCAGCCACTGAGTATCCAATCAAGGGTCGTGGCGGTAAAGGGATCAAAACAGCCAATATTACTGATAAAAACGGTGTATTAGCTGGGATGACGATTGTCCGCGGTGACGAGGACATTATGGTGACAACGACGCAAGGCGTGATGATTCGCTTTGCCGTATCGTCTGTGAGCCAAACTGGTCGTGCAACCCTTGGTGTGCGTTTGATTCGCTTAGAGGATGGGGCCAAAGTGGCAACATTAGCAAAGGTTGAACACGAAACAACAGAAGATGTTTCACGTGAAACAGAAGAAGTAATTGAACAAACGACGCCAATTGTTGAACAACTAACGGATGATTTAGAAGATTAATCAAGCATCATCCAGATATACAAAAAGCCCGCTGATCATGATCAGCGGGCTTTTTGTGCGCTATAAACAGTTAGTTGGTGAGGTTTATGCGCTTGTTAACGGGATACTTAATGATACGAGATAATGACTATTTACACACACCAATTAGTCATCATCTGGGGTAACGTCACGACGTGCCCCCGTTTCATAAGTATGATATGTGGTTTGACGTGGTTCGTCGGGGATGATAATCCAAGCCAAAAGATAGAAAATAACGCCTGGAAAGGCCATCAGAGAGATGATGACGTAAATAATACGAGTGAGGGTCACATCCCAACCGAAATATTCGGCAATCCCACCTAGAACGCCGCCAAGAATGCGGTTTGAACGAGAACGTGTTAAATGCTTCTTTTTTGACATGATAGGTCTCCTTTTGTGTTTAAATGATAAAGCTGTCGTTGTGACAATGGCAATTTGGTGCCTGCGTGACCGTTAATAGACTTTAAGGGTGCCTAAATTAACAGCGGCAGTAATAGTCAATTCTGGCATTTGGCCAGTAAAGCCACGCTTTTCCTGTGCTGAATTGTGGTTAAAATGTACCGCGTGGGTACGATTCATGACGACGCTACCTGATGGTGAGGCTAGATCAAAATAGTAGTCTTGCGTCTCAGGTGTCGTGAGTCGAACGGTACTACTCATGGCTTGTAATTGCAAATCCTGTGTGAGTGTCTTGACTTTAAGCCGCAACGTCCCAGAAGTGGTGTTAAATTGGCCACCACCGACAAAATCCGCAATTTTAAGTGTCCCAGAAGTGACGTTAATCTGACTGTTTGGTAACGTCACATGGTCCAATTGGATACGACCAGCTTGGTTGGTGATTTTGGTGTTATCAATTGTGATCGCTTGTCCCGTAGTGTCGCTGGCCTGCAAATGCCAATTGGCCGTTTGAGCTTGCAGGTGTTTAACGCTAAAGCGACCACTTGTCAAAGTGACGTTAAAAGTTTTTAACGTGATGTCGTTAACATTAATTTGACCAGCACGATTGGTGACGGTTAGCTGTCCATCGGAAAAGTTTTTTGGTAAACCGATATTCACGTGGACACGTACTTGAAAGAGTAAGGGTTTGTCACCTTGGATCACCACCACTTGGTCCGGTGTTTCGGTAACAGTTGCAAAATAACGCTGATTATCGCGACTGAAAAATTCATCGATGGTTACGAGGTCAGTTTTGTCGTTGCGATAAAAATTTAATGTGGCATTTTGATAGTTAAAAACTAATGCTTTATCGGTAACAGGGAACTGAAGATTATGATGTGCGGCGGTCCAATGCGGTGGATTAACGTTTTTCTGTTCGGTAAATGAGGGGGCGTCTTGGGTGGCATCAAAGGCGTAAAATTTACGGCCCACCCGTGCGCCAGCGCGGTCGACATGTAGCCAGTCGCCAAACTGCACCTTATTATTTTTACCATCGAGAATAATGTCATCACCTAAGCGGACGCCTTGACCGCTGATATGCAAATTACCAAATCGCAAGCCCTCATCTGAGAAATCAAAGAAGTGATCGCGCGAATCTTGGGCTGTGTCATCGTCAGCACCAGTTTGCTGAGTCTGCGCCGCACTCATTTCTTGTAAAATGGCGTCAATATCGCCTAATTGCGCAAAAGTGTCATCTAATGCTTCGTCATGCGATTTGTCTTGCTGAGCAAAATCTTGATAAGCATCAAGCAGATCGGCCACGAGTTCTTCCTTAAATTCAGTGAGCTGTGGATTGGGGGTATATTTTGAAAAAATAACGTCTAAGCGTGTTCGAATAGCCAGTTCAATTGAAGTCATTATTTTTCTCCTTCTGCAATCGTGCCAGTGATTAATTGGCTAATCACATCTTTTGCAAATTGCCAGTCAACAATGGCTTGTTGGAGGTGTTGTTGTCCAATCGCAGTAATTTTGTAGTATTTCCGGCGGGCACCCTGGGTTTCATCTCCCCAATAACTCGTAATATCACCACTTTTTTCTAAACGTCGAAAGGCCGTGTACAAAGTGGCTTCGTTTAGTTCATATTGTTGCTGACTGAGTAAACGAACTGATTTGGCGACTTGGTAGCCATAGGAATCCTGCTGTTGGAGAATATTGAGAATCATAGTATCAATGTGACCACGAATGAGGTCTTTAGAAATTGACATCTTACCTGTCCTCCATTAATCTTGATTACATCATAGAACAAATTACTGTGTTTGTCAAAGTAATTTGTTTGGCAGTGCAAAAAAGACAACCATTTAATTTAATGGTTGTCTTTTTTAACTTAAGGTATGCCACAGGGCGAGTGGTTGGCTTGTTAAAGCACGGAGGCGTTTTTGATAATCAGCTAAAGGTTCCGGCTTCTTTTGGCTCATCCACACTGAAATAAACCCAGTTAAGGTTTCAATATAATATTCAGCGCCAAGGATATCCTGAGCCGCGCGTGGTTGGTATTTAATCAAAAGCGACTTATATTTAGCTTTCAAGAATTGTACCCACACCCCGCGAATATAGGGTCGCGTATATAAGATATGGAGCACCTTGTGTTCTTGATAAAGTAGGGGGGTCATCTCATTGATAAAGACAGCTAAAATATCAGGATCCACTGCTAACCGTGATTCGATTTTGGTTTTAATGTTATCATCAACCGCATTGATGATGGCGTAAGCTAAATCATCGAAAGTTGGGAAATAAGTCATCACGCGTTCCGTTGATAAGCCAGCCAATTGGGCAATCGTTGCCATTGATGGGATTTTATCAGCACTTGCCACCATACTTTTAATAAAAGCGGCCAAAATGAGCTGTTCGTCATCAAGCTCTTGACCATTTTGCTCGCTGGGCATAAAAAAATTCAGCGGTAAATGAAACGTCTCAATAATGGTGAGCATCATTTCAGCGGTTGGGTGGCTTTTAGACCGTTCCCAGTTGGAAACGGATTGATAGGAAATAAAGAGTTTGTCAGCAAATGTTTGCTGGGTCAAGCCAAGTGATTTTCGTAGCGCTTTAATTTGGTTACCAATCGCCATGATGTCTTCCTCAAATTTTATCTCTTAATGATGCAGGACGTGTACTAAACACGTTCATCATACACTACCTGACTAAAAAAGCCTAGTCATTAACGCATTAATTGTGACATCACGGCTTGTAAGCGCGACTTTAACACGGTATCGTCGGCGGGGAGTTGCGAATAACTTAAACGGACATGGTTACTATGATGACCAAATAAAAAATCGGGTAAAACTAGCAGTTGTTGCGCAAGAAAAACGTGATAATCGGCACGAGTCATGGTGTGTTTGGTTAAAATATGGAGCCAGAGGGTGTTGCCTAAGGTCGGCGTTTGATAGGCTACTTGACCTTGTGCCACAAAAGGTGCGAGTAAGCGTAGTAGGCGTTGTCGGGCGTGCGCTAATTGTTGTTGTTGTTGGGCGACCAATTCGGCTAAATTGGGTTGCTTTAAGAGTTCGGTTGCCAGATATTGGGAAAAAATACTGATGCCGGCTTCCATTTCTTGGCGAATGTCTGATAAGCGGGCAACGATGGCTGGTGGGGCAATCAACCAACCAATTCGGGTGTCAGCGCCACTAAATTCGGACAGGGAGCCGATATAGATCACGTTGAGGGGGTCTAATTGTTTGAGCGTAGGGATATTTTGTGATTTTTGGGCTAAGATAAAGCCAAAAGGATCGTCTTCAACGATGGGTAAATTGAGTTGGCGGCAGCGCGCAATCAGCGCCTGGCGCTCGGCTAATGGCATGGTTTGAGTTGTAGGATTTTGATTGGTTGGGTTAACGAAAATGAATTTTAAATGGTGTTGATAATATAAATGCTGCAAATCGTCGAGAGATAGCCCACCATTTTTGGTGCGCGGCACACCAAAAACCCGAATACCAGCGACTTGAAATAAAGCGAGTTGATACAAATAAGAGGGCGATTCAATGGCAATCGCATCCCCATAAGATAAGAGACCTTGAGCAATTAAGAAAAAGGCTTGCTGGGCACCGGCGGTAATGAGCAGCTGTTCATCTGGCAAGGGTTGGCTTAGATAAGGCTGCAAGTGTCGTCGGATTTGGGCTTTTAGTGCTGGGGTACCACTCATGCTGTTGGTAGCGTTTTGTTGCAGGAGGTCAGCCATCGACGTTTTGGGGAGTGCAAGTTGCCGTAGTGGTGCATTTTCAGTGTTGCTATCGGCTAAATTTAATACTGCTGGTTGCTGCCGCAACTGTTTGAGTTGCACCATGAAGCTTTCTGGATCACTTAAACGATCCGTGGTGACATAATTACGCCAATTCACGTGTGCCGATAAAATACCCCATTTACCAGAATTAACCCAAGTGCCACTCCCTTGCTGACGGAGTAAAATCCCTTGACTGACTAATTCATTGAGGGCATGTTGGACAGTTGAACGATTGACGCCTAAGTCATGTGCGAGTTGGCGTTCGGGCGGCAGTTGTTCGCCAGGTAGTAAAGCACCTTGTTCAATTCCTTGTAAAATCAAATGAATGATTTGCAAGTAGACGGCTTTTTTGTTGTGTGGGGCTAATTGCCAACGCAAGATCGGGGCTCCTTTTAAAATTGGCTGGTTAAAAATTAAACCAATTGGTTGTTCTCAGTTTATTCAGCATAACTTAAAATAGAATGAAATTCAAATCACAAACATTAGAGGAGTATAAATCATGGAAAAAGGCACGACATTGGTTAAACGCGGGATGGCGCAGATGCAAAAGGGCGGCGTGATTATGGATGTTGCCAATGTGGAACAGGCAAAAATTGCTGAGGCAGCCGGTGCGGTTGCGGTGATGGCTTTAGAACGCGTCCCATCAGATATCCGCGCTGCTGGTGGCGTGGCGCGGATGTCAGATCCAGCCATGATTGAACAAATTATGGCTGCCGTGACGATTCCGGTGATGGCCAAAGCACGTATCGGCCATCTGGTCGAAGCGCGCGTGTTGGAAGCCGTTGGCGTCGATTACATTGATGAAAGTGAAGTGCTCACACCAGCAGATGATACTTATCACATTGATAAGACGGCATTTGAAGTGCCATTTGTGTGTGGTTGCCGCGATCTTGGTGAAGCTTTGCGCCGGATTGGTGAAGGCGCCTCGATGTTACGGACTAAGGGGGAACCTGGTACGGGCAACATCATTGAAGCAGTTCGCCACATGGCAAAAGTAAACGAACAAATTGCCCAAGTCCAAGCAGCACAACCCAATCAATTGATGACGATTGCGCGTGATTTGCGGGCACCCTATGATCTCGTGAAATATGTCCATGAAAACGGCAAGTTGCCCGTCATTAACTTTGCTGCGGGTGGTGTGTCAACGCCAGCAGATGCCGCGTTGATGATGAATCTTGGGGCAGATGGGGTCTTTGTGGGTTCAGGCATCTTCCATTCAGAAAATCCTGAAAAATTTGCCAAGGCCATTGTCGCCGCAACAGCGCACCCAACGGATTATGCCTTGATTGCTGAAGTGTCAAAAAACATTGGTAAGCCCATGAAGGGGATTGAAATGGCCACATTGTCAGACGACCAAAAGATGGCTAGTCGTGGTATTTAAGGGAGAATGGGCATGATTGTTGGCGTATTGAATTTACAAGGAGCGGTCAGCGAACATGTTGACATGTTAGCGCAATGCCAAGTTGAAGCCAAGTTAATCAAGAAAGTCGGTGATTTAACCGGAATCGATGGGATAATTATTCCTGGTGGCGAGAGTACCGTGATTTATAAATTACTGGTACAAGAACAGTTGCTCGAGCCGTTAAAGCAATTGATTCAGGCTGGTTTACCCGTTTTTGGCACTTGTGCCGGACTCGTGTTGTTAACCCAACCCAAAGCATTTGGTGTACTAAAGGCAGAAGTGGTGCGTAATGGCTTTGGTCGGCAAAAAGATAGTTTTGAGCAAGCCATTTCGGTGGCTGGATTTGATGCGCCTTTTCACGGCGTTTTCATTCGGGCGCCTTATCTGACAGCTGTTGATGAATCAGTGACGGTATTGGCTACAATTGATGATAAGGTGATTGCGGCACAATATAGGCATGTCTTAGTGACCGCATTTCACCCAGAGTTGACAGCTGACACCCGCTTTCATGAAAAATTTATTCAGTTGATTGCGAACAAATGAATTGTATATAACACAATTGTCATAAAAAGTCACGCATATATTTTTCGGAAAAAATGGCGTCATGAATTGAATTTTTTAAGCTGGTAATTTGATAGAATACTAGGTGAGGCTGTTACATATTGAAACAGAGTTCTCAAACTAGGGGTACCTATGCTAAACATCTAACTTTAGACAGACTTTAGGTCAGGGTAGTGATGAGTGGTATAGGTTTTTTATTGTTTAAAATGACGAAAAAATCCCAAGCGCCGTGTGTATCGGTGCTTGGGATTTTATTGTGGCCAAGATTGGATGGGGACACGCGTGAGATGCTGGATACGGTGTTGAAAAGTGGTCAGTGGTTCAGGGTATACCGCACTCAACCACACAGTAATGAAAGTGATGAGGATGTCGAGCAGGTAAGTTGTCTCGATTACTTTTGGTTGGCATTGGAGGATCAGTTGTTTGTAGCGTAATTTG
>USIU01000034.1 GCA_900554745.1 uncultured Leuconostoc sp. | reverse complement strand
AAAATACGTTGATTACGAACAACTGGTCTGCTTCAGATGTCTGTCATTTTAATGAGTTCGAGTACATATACAGGGATATTTCTAGCCCAGTAACCGCTTCAGATGTCTGTCATTTTAATGAGTTCGAGTACAATGGTTTCAATAACTTCGTCTGTCATCAAGCTTCAGATGTCTGTCATTTTAATGAGTTCAAATACAAGATACACAATTAAAGAGGTAACTAATGGATAAACTATTAACGTTTATTTTGATAATTGCCGCGCCATTTATCGTGATTGGCATTGTCTATTTGTTTGGATGGCTTCTGACTGGGCTTATCATGCTGTTTGGTGTAAGCTATGCAAGCGCAAGGCTTGTAGGCATTGCTTTAGCGGTGTTGATCAGTTTTGGTTTTATCGGTTATCAGGGATTTAAGTAAATGGCCTTGTATACCACCATAATGAACACATAGTCAAATATAAAAGCCCCCCACACGTTAATCCGTGTGAGGGGCTTTTCACTAGACAATATAATCCGCGTACAACTTGCGTTCCAACTCGGATAATTCAACGGTAATCAACGTCCCCGTCTCATCATAGTCTTCTTTGCTAAAGGTATGCTTAGCGGCGAGTTTGGCTTGCACAGCGCCTTGGTCAAAGGGGATGTGGAGCGTGACTTCTTGGACGTCGTTGAAGATTTGCTTCTTGATTAGGTCAATTAACGCATCTTGTGAGGCAGGGTCTAGGGCGGAAATGGTAATCGTGTTTTCCCCAGACACGTCAGGGTAGACCAGTTCGGTGCGATCAGCCTTGTTGTAGACAGTGATCATCGGTACGTCAGTCACGCCGACTTCGGCCAAGGTCTTTTCTGTGGTGGCCATCATGTCTTTGTAGTGTTCATCTGACACATCCACGATTTGTAGCAACAAATCAGCGTTTGCGGCTTCTTGCAAGGTTGATTTAAAGGCAGAGACGAGGTTGTGTGGTAACTTCGAGACGAACCCAACCGTATCACTCAGTAAGAATTGTTTCTTATCTGGTAACGTCAATTGGCGAACGGTGGTCGTTAACGTGGCAAACAACATGTCCTTTTCAAACACTTGCTTGGTGTCGTCCGTGTCCGCACCGACGCCAAAGCGGGCGAGGAGGCGGTTCATCAAGGTTGACTTACCAGCGTTGGTATACCCGACCAAGGCCACATTGGCTAATTCGTTCGTGGTGCGCTTGGCTGAACGGGTTGACGTGCCTTTAGATAACTCGGCGAGTTCTTGGCGAATCCGCACCATTTGAGACGTGATGCGACGGCGTGATTCTTCGAGCTTTGTTTCACCCGAACCACGTGACGTAAAGCCACCACCACCAGCACCGGTTTGCTGATCAAGGCTGACAGACATACTTGTGCGCAAGCGGGGGAGTTGGTACTGTAAGCGCGCCAATTGGACTTGTAACTTGGCTTCTTTAGTTTGAGCACGTTGGGCGAAAATGTCTAAGATTAACCCCGTGCGATCCAGCACCGTCGTGTTGGTTAGTTTTTCTAAGTTGCGAATCTGGGATGGGGATAACTCATCGTTGGCAACAATCATATCCACATCATAAGTCTTGGCGGCTTCTGCCAATTCTTCCACTTTTCCCTTACCAAAGTAAGTTGCGGGGTTAGGCCGTTCGAGCTTTTGGGTGAACGTTTCCACTGGGACTAAGTTGTTGGCTTTGGCCAAATTAGCCAGCTCTTCGAGTTCATAGGCCAAATTCGCTTGGCTGGTGGTTAAGCCAACTAAAAAGACTTTGCGGGGTTCTTGGGCGTTAATGTGTTGTTCAGTCATAAAAAAATACCTCCAGAGAATAGCGAGACTGGGGGCATTTTACGTGTCGAGGGCAAAATTGCTGACCAATCTCAAGATGTGCACATAAAAATAGAGACTCTACTCTTATCTACGGGATCTTAAAATTCGTTTGACAATTGATTGCACTTCCTTTATTTAGACTACTGATAGTGTAACAGTTTTTTCCAAAACTGTCTATTAAAAGACCGTCGTATCATCGTTAAAACGAACCACCGTGGCGTCATGGGGGTCGAGTTCGAGTTGCATGACGGCGCCGTTTTTAACAGGCTCACTGGCGAAATCATGGCGACCGAACTTTTCGGCAATCCCACGAATCGTCGTGCCATGTGATACGATGAGGACATTATCACCGTCTTTATGACGGAAACGAATATCATTAAAGCCACGTGAAACACGCGCCCACCATTGTTCATCGTCTTCGGCGAAGTGGTAAGGGTCAGCCTGACGAATCGTGTCCATCGCGTCAGCCATCCCGTAAATGGTGATCAAGTTCGTGTAGGTTTCAAAGGGCGTGTCTTTAAAGGCCGTTAAGGTGGTGGTCACTGTTTCACCGTTAATCCCTTCAAAAGACCCAAAGAACTGTTCGCGGAAATCAAAGAGTTGCGTTGGAAATTCTGGTGAATCTGACGTATTGTTTTTCAAAATGTAGCGTGCGGTATGAATGGCGCGGGTCAAATCAGAAGAGTATGCGCCATCAAAGTGAATATTAGCGAGTCGCTTGCCGGCATCTAAGCCATGTTCGATGCCCTTGGCAGTCAACGGTGCATCTGACCAGCCTTGAAAGCGGTGTAAGAAGTTGAAGTAAGTTTCGCCGTGCCGGACAATATAGACGTTAATTGACATAGTAATAGTTGTAAGCGCCTTGTGGACGTCGCCGGCCGACAAGGGGCTACAATCGCCTCCTAAATGGTTAATACCTCCATTCTAACATAAAATTCAGCCCACTAAAAAAGACCGCTAACGCGGTCTTGTCATTAAGCGGGTGATTCCGCTGTATCCGACTTATCATCTTTTTCATCTTCGTCGAAGATGCCGTTATTGTTTAAGTCTTCTTTTGGGGTTGGCAGTTCTTGCACAATGAATTCTGAAATGTACGCATTGTCATAATCCAAGGCAGTGAACTTAAAGTTGGCCACTTGCATCGTGTCACCAGCTCTAAATTCTGGATCGTGATTTAAGACATAACCCGTCAAGGTCACGGCTTCGTCTTCTTCAAGTTCTTTAATCTTCTTGTTGAAGTAACGTTCAAAGTCATACAGCGTCATCTTACCAGATACTTTATAACGGTGATCTCCGAGCTTTTCAATGTAATCATCTGACACATCATCAATTTCATCACGGACCGTACCGAAAAGTTCTTCGTAAATATCTTTATCCGTAATCATACCACTGGTACCACCATATTCGTCCACGACAATGGCGATTGGGGAACGCTTGATAATCATTTCATCCATGACATCGTGCAAGTCCATGTTTTCAGGGACGGCGGGAATATCACGCATAATTTTAGCCACCGTATCTTGATCGTTGATACGAGATTGACGAATCAAGTCATAGATAAACACATACCCCAAGACCTTATCCTTGTCATTATCAGCAATGACTGGGAAACGTGAGTAACGATCTTGTAAGTAAAGATTTAATGCATCAGCAATAGTTGTGGTAACGTCAATGGCAGTCATTGACGTCCGGTCAATCATAATATCCACCGCGACCTTGTCGTTCATTTCAAAGGCACGCTTCATAAACGTCAAATCTTCTTCGTCTAGTTCACCTGCCTCAGCGGCGTTACGTGATAGCGACAAGATTTCAGTTTGTGAGTAGATATCTTCTTCGCCATCCGTGCGGAAGCCCAGCATATGGGTGATCAGATTTGATAAGTGATCTAGTGTCCAAATCAGTGGGAACAGCACAATATGGAAGAAACGTACTGGCCGCACAATCAGCAACAAGACCTTAATGGGTTCTTCAATCGCAATGTTTTTTGGCACCAAATCAGTAAATACCGCATGCACCACCGTGAAAATAATCATGGCTGAAACTGATGAAACGGCGCCAGCATATTCTGCTGGAATCAGCCCCGTCTTGAGAATAATTTCAGCAACGGTTTCTTCACCAATCCAACCTAAAATCAAACTCGTCAGCGTGATACCGACTTGCGCAGTTGAGAGATATTCAGTTAAATGGGAGGCCATATAAATGGCGTGATCAATATTACGTGAGGGCTTCTCGCGATTTTCTTGCAAATCGCGGAGCGCACTCAGACGTACTTTAACCAAAGAGTATTCTGTTAACGTGAACAAAATAGCGAGTAACAGCACCAAAACAATAATGACAAAGTTAAGGAGCATAGACGGACCAGAATCCAAAGTCGTAAACCTCTTTTCTTATGTATACTACCCGATATTATACCAGAAAACCCAATGAAATAAAAACGTGTCTGCCAGGGAGAGTGGGTGGGTGAGAACCGGTACGCTGGGATAACGAACACAATTTCGCTTAGGCAGCGACGAGACGATTGGCATAAATCACGGTGAGGCGCGACAATCGGCACTTTTGCTGTGTTTTCTAAGATTTTGACGGGTATTTCATTTGTGATGAAATGGTCATAAACGTTGATATGATGCGGTTTTTCATGCACAAAAAATAAGTTTGTGAAATTTAAAATCATTTTTCTCGGCAAACAATTGCTAACATTGTCTCATGTCGAACAACTGTTTGTGAAGACGTATACTGTCCTTGTTTAATTTCCAAAACAGGGTAAACTAGCTATTAACAATTAAGACAAAAGATTGAGGCAACGATTATGGAAAAAGTAACGGTCTATACAAAATATAACTGCGTGCAATGCAAAATGACAAAAAAGTTTTTGTCAGCGCAAGGCATCCCCTTTAAAGAAATCAACATTGAAGAAGAAGTGGCGTATGTGGAAACATTAAAAGCTGATGGCTTCCGTCAAACACCGGTGGTGGCGGTTGAAGGTATGCCAAAGTTTTCTGGTTTCCGGCCAGACGTACTCAAAAAGATTTCAGCTTAATTCAAGCGATTGATAAAGACCAAAGGCGGAAGTCGACGGCGATGAGTTGTTGATTTCCGCCTTTATAACAAATACAATAATCTAGTAAGGGATTGTAATTATGCCATTAAAAGAAATTAACTTAGATAAAGTGACTTACTTTGACTTGAATAACCAAGTCAACATTCCAAAGAACAATCAAATTCAACTTGAAAAGGATCAAGAAGCCTTGGACGCGTTTCTCACTGAAAACGTGTGGCCAAACGTCTTGAAGTTTGACTCTTTGTCAGAACGTTTTGAGTGGCTTTTTGAGAACGATTTTTTGGAACGGGCCTTTATCGAACAGTACCGTTTAGCGTTTATTGAAGAATTGTATGCTTACCTTGAAGGCGAGAACTTTAACTTCAAGTCATTTATGGCGGCATTTAAGTTCTATAACCAATATGCGTTGAAAACAAATGATGGCCAATATTACGTTGAAACTTACATCGATCGTGTTGCGATGAATGCATTGTATTATGCTGCGGGTAATGAAGCGTTGGCCTTGCGTTTGGCCGATGAAATGATCCACCAACGGTACCAACCAGCCACACCAAGTTTTTTGAATGCTGGGCGGGCTCGTCGTGGTGAATTGGTGTCATGTTTCATTATTCAAACGTCGGATGATATGAATTCAATTGGTCGAACGATTAATTCGGCGTTGCAATTGTCAAAAATGGGTGGTGGCGTCGGCATTAACGTCTCAAACTTACGTGAAGCCGGAGCCCCAGTCATGGGCATTGCCAATTCGGCCGGTGGCGTAGTGCCAATCATGAAATTGTTGGAAGATTCTTTCACATTTTCATCACAAGTTGGCGCACGCCAAGGTGCGGGCGTTGTTTATTTGTCAGTTTTCCATCCTGACATTATGGCCTTTTTGTCAACGAAGAAGGAAAACGCGGATGAAAAGATTCGGGTGAAAACCTTGTCACTTGGTTTGACCGTGCCAGATAAGTTCTATGAGCTGGTGCGCAAGAACGAAGACATGTACTTGTTTAGCCCAGCAGACGTTGAAAAAGTGTACGGTGTGCCTTTTAACTACGTCGATATTACAGCTGAATATGACAACATGGTGGCGAATGACCAAATTACGAAATATCGGCTGAATGCGCGGACGCTGGAAGAAGAAATTTCTAAGTTGCAGCAAGAATCCGGTTATCCTTACATCATTAATATTGATGTGACGAACCGGGCTAACCCGATTGCCGGGAAGATTGTGTCGTCAAACTTGTGTTCAGAAATCTTGCAAGTTCAGACGCCATCTGATTTGGACAACGAACAAAACTATACGCGTTTGGGATCAGATGTTAGCTGTAACTTGGGATCAATCAACATTGTCAACATGATGGCAACACCTGATTTTGAAACGTCGGTTGATACCATGGTGCGCGCTTTGACGTTCGTTTCAGATACGTCAAACTTAGATGTGGTGCCATCAATTGCCAAGGGTAACCAAGAAAAGCATGCCATTGGCCTTGGGGCAATGGGCTTGGCAGCTTATTTTGCCCAAAACAAAATGTATTATGGCGATGAAGCATCGCTTGATTTCACGTCAACTTTCTTTATGACGTTAAACTACTACTCAATTAAGGCGTCAATGAAGTTGGCCAAGGAACGTCAAGAAAAGTTCTTTGAATTTGACCAATCAACGTATGCGGATGGCACTTATTTTGACAAGTACCTGACGCAAGACTGGTCACCAAAAACACCACAAGTCGCCGAAGCCTTCGCTAACCACCACGTGCCAACCCAACGTGACTGGTTAGAACTGAAGGAAAATGTCATGAAGTATGGGATGTATCATGCTTATCGACACGCCATTGCGCCAACAGGTTCAATTTCATATGTGAATGACACCACCGCAACATTGTTACCAATTGTCAATAAAATTGAAGAACGTCAAGAGGGGATGATCGGTAAAGTGTATTATCCTGCGCCTGGTTTAAACAACGAAACAATGCCGTATTATGTGTCAGCTTATGATACGGATATGCGTAAAGTGATCGATGTTTATGCCGCCGCCCAGGAACACATTGACCAAGGGATGGCCTTAACGTTATTCATGCGTTCAACTTTGTCAACGGCATTGTATGAATGGAAAAAGGGACGGACGGAAAAAATGACGACGCGTGATCTAACTATTTTGCGTCACTATGCCTTTAATAAGGGGATTAAGTCATTGTATTATGTTCGTACCTTTACGGATGATAACCAAGAATCTGGTGTGAACGAGTGTGAAAGTTGCTCAATTTAAACACATCACGATACGAGGGATAAGAGGGTCATGGTCAAAATTAATATTTTATATGCGTCAACAGAAGGTAACACAGTTTCATTTGTCTCAAAGTTAAGCGAAGTGGCAGCTGCGCATGGCGATACAGTTAATGCGCGTTGTATTGGGGACGAAACGGATTATGCTAACGAGACAGAGCCGTTTGTGGCTATTGTGCCCACCTATTTAACAGGTGGCACGGGGACTGGGCCAGAAGTCACGGAGATTTTTACGAACGCTTTGGGCGACTATATCGCCTTTGGGCGTAACCGGCATTATCTCAAAGGGGTTATTGGCTCGGGGAACCGTAATTTTAACGCCCAATTCAATTTAACAGCGATACGTTATGCCGAACGATTTAACGTGCCGATGTTGTATGCCTACGAATTACGCGGCAGCACATTCGATGCAGACAAAGCTTATCACTTAATCAAACCAATATTTGGAGAATAACTGTGGTACAACATTTAAAAGACAATTCATATACAGCGATTAACTGGAACAACATTGAAGACGAGTTGGATAAGGCAACGTGGGAAAAATTGACACAACAATTTTGGCTCGACACGCGTATCCCAATTTCAAATGATTTGCGACACTGGCGTGGTAACATGTCACCGCAAGAACAAAAAACGATGAACTTGGTGTTTGGTGGTTTGACAACGTTGGATACCTTGCAATCACAAGACGGGATGGCGCAACTTAAGTTTGATGCGATCAACCAAAAAGAAGAAGCGGTCTTGAACAACATCCAATTTATGGAGTCTGTGCATGCTAAGTCTTATTCATCAATTTTTGAAACGTTAAACGAAAAGGCAGAAATCGAAGCCATCTTCGATTGGGCCGATAACAACGAATTCTTGCAGTATAAGGCGAATCGTATTAACGATGTTTACCAAACAGGTACACCGTTGCAAAAGAAGATTGCGTCAGTCTTTTTGGAAACATTCTTGTTCTATTCTGGTTTTTATACACCGCTTTATTTCTTGGGACACAACAAAATGCTCAACGTGGCAGAAATCATCAAGTTGATTATTCGTGATGAATCTGTTCACGGTACGTATATTGGCTATAAGTTCCAAATTGGCTTTAACCAATTGCCTGAAGATGAACAGGCAGAACTACAAGCTTGGATGTATGACATGCTTTATGATCTTTATGAAAATGAAGAAAAGTATACGCATGAATTGTACGATGACTTGGGTTGGTATGAGCAAGTCATGACCTTCCTGCGCTATAACGCTAACAAAGCGTTGATGAATCTTGGTCAGGAACCCATGTTCCCTGACGGTGCCGAAGATGTCAATCCGGTGGTGATGAATGGTTTGTCAACGTCAACAGCAAACCATGACTTTTTCTCAGGTGTTGGGAACGGGTATCTTCTGGGCGCTGTTGAAGCGATGGAAGACGACGATTACACAATCGGTCAATAATAAAAAGCGTGATTGCATAACGCAATCACGCTTTTTAAATTTCTTCATGTTCAAATAATGGCACACGTCGTTGGAGAAAGGTTGCAAACTTTGGATATAACGTGGCCGAAAAAATTACCCAAGTGTAGGCAAAGAGAATGGCTGCGATTGTATCGCTGATAAAATTAGCGTTGAAATACAAACGACTCATAATCGTGAGGGCGCCGATGAGTAGAGTTAGCCAGGTGATGATGATTTGTGCGCGTTCACTGTTGATGTTTGGCGTCACTAAGATCCCAATAATGAAAATCACAACAAACAGGCCAAAGACATGCGCACTTGGAAATGAAGAGCCGGTATCCGATAATAAGTGTCCAACCGGTCGGGGACGGTTGACGATGAAACGGATGATACTTAATACCAAATCGCCGATTAATAGACTAGCCACGGTCCAAATGGCCGGAATCCGCAATTGGGCAATCACGAGCACACCAGCCAAAATAAAGGCATAAATGATATCGACGATGGGATTACCTAAAAATGCCGCGATGGCCATGACGGTGTCACCAAAGTTCGACTGCACGGTATTAAACCAGCCGTGGACCAGTTGGTCGAGTGCGACAGGCACTAGAATATTAAATTTAGTGAGCAGGCCAAGTAGACAGGCAATCACAAAGCAAACTAACGCTTGCCGGCGCTGTTTATTGGTGGCGGATACAATCATAAGCGACAACTCCAAATGCAGTTTTTTACCTTATTCTAGTATAATGAATGCCCGCAATATAAACAAGATAATTTGCGTGAAATCTCGCAGCGCGTACATGCCGATGACCAGGCGCAAAACAAAAAATCAAAAAAATATCCCAAAAGGGGTTGTCAAGGTTTTGAATATTTGTTATTATAATATAGTTGTTTGAGATATGGGAGTGTAGCGAAGTCTGGCTAAACGCGACGGACTGTAACTCCGTTCCTTCG
>USIU01000033.1 GCA_900554745.1 uncultured Leuconostoc sp. | reverse complement strand
CGCTGCGCGATGGTATCCCAACTGCAACTGGGTCAAGGACCACCACTTTTTGGGCTTGATTGGCCAATTGCGCCAATTTAATTGTTTCAAGTAGTTCCGCGCGACGCCAAGTGCCTGTGTTAATCACAACCGCATCACTAACGCCCACTAAATCAGGAAATTCAGCAATTTCACGAGCCATAATAGGCGAACCGCCGACCACGTTGACGACATTCGCCACGAATTGGGGCGTCACATAGTTGGCATAGTTAAACACCAAAGGGGTTGTCTTTTTCAAATCTTTTAAATGCATGATAATCCTCGTTCCTGTGGTTTAGAGACGGTCCAATAAACGGCCCAATAGGCCAGTTTTTTGGACAAATTTTAGAAATAAGTAGCCCAAAACGGCGCCAAAGGTTGCGGCTGGTATAAAGAAAGGAATATAGAAGTAAAGGCTAGGCACGTGAGCATGGTAGAACACGTTCATCAATGGCACAGCAACGATTGCTGAAATCACCCCTGTCCCAATGATTTCTCCAATCATGGCAGCGCTATATTTGCCGGTCCGTTGATATAAAATGCCTGCGAGTCCGGCGCCAATCACGGCCCCCACAATGGCCAAAATTGGCCGACCGTCAAGAATCATCCGCAAAGCACCGGTCAAAAATGCCACGGCAATGGCATACCAAGGCCCCAACAGCACGGCGGTAATCACATTAAAAAAATGTTGAAACGGTGCCATGTTGGGTAGTACCACGACACTTGATGTCGCAAATGATAGGGCTGTCAGCACACCGGCTAAAGCCATTTTTCGGACGGTCCGATTGGAACCAAGTCCTGTTGTTGTCGTTGTTGCCACCTGCATCTCCTCTATTGGTCTGAGCCAATTCACACTGAGAAATAAAAAACCGTCACCTGTTTTTCGCATAGGAAAAACAGGTGACGGTCATAAAAAAGTATGGATTAACCCACTAATTTGTCTTCATCATTGTATCTCCCTTCGCGCGCATTACCGCGATCAGGTTCAATGGGTATTTCTCAGCCAAATTGGCACCCCAGATCGTGTTATTTAGTTTATGACATCATTTTAGCGTAGAAAATCAGAGATTGCAAGTCAGGTTTTTTAAATGCCCCAAGTTTTATCATCTTCATCATCCGGCTTAGCCATCAAAGACAAATGCTCTTCTGACATGACATGCGCATAAGTTGTCGTATAGGCATTGCGCATCAATCGTTGCATTTGCTTATACGTATCGCTTGCCAAAAAGTCGACGAGTGCTTCCTGGTCAGGCCAGAAAGTCCATAACATATACTCCGACTTACCATCCGCATTTTGTGCCAAAATTGCATTTTCAGATACCAACTGGCCAATCAGTTCATCATTATGCTCTTTACTTTGAAACGCAATTTGATGCACGATATTACCAACTAGTTCCCCTGTAATCACGCGACTATCAAAAGGCATTGGTCGTTTAAATTGCTGCACCAATTCTGGCTCGCCAACAATCAAAACATTTGTGCCGGACAATTGTGACACTTTCCCCAAATAAAAGAAATTTTGAGGATACGCCGCTTGCATCTCTAATAATGTAGCTGGCGATTGTTCAGGTGCGAGAACTAAATTAATTTCCATGAGTATGGCTCCTTTAAATAACTTTATGCGGTTCGTGGTGACATAAACAGTTGGTGTTATTTGACCCCCATCTTTTCAACAATGATCAGTTGCACCTACGAGTCTTCTGCCAGGAGACTCGTATCCAGTATTGTCGATCAGATAACACACTGCTATGCTGCCATTACTAATAACCATTGTACCCCTTCTGGGCGTTTCATGCTAAAATAAAATCATGACAAAACTACTAATTTTAGGGGCAAATGGCCAAATCGCAAAACTTGTGGTCCCCATGTTGGCCAATACCAATACGGAAACGGTCCTAACGTCACTACACGCTCGACCAGACCATGGCATTCAAGCCTTAGATGCCGTCAATGAAGAGGCATTAGTGGCAGCATTGCAAGATGTCGACATGGTTTATGCTAATATCGGCGCCGAAGGTCGCCAAAAAGCAGCTGCCAACAGTGTCGTTAATGCGATGCATACCGCAGGCGTCAAGCGTTTGATATGGGTTGCGACTATCGGTGTTCACAATGAGTTACCCGATGACAAGCGTGACCTGTGGGCTAATTTGCTTGGAACAACCGATAACGAAAACACCTACATGGGCGATCAAGCGGCCGCAGTCGCTCGGATTATGTCGTCTGCACTAGATTATACGATTATTCGGCCAAATGAACTATTAGATGACAACCTCATGCAAACCATTCACGTGCAAACCGATCCCGATGCGCAAATTATTGGTGGCCCCATTACGCGCACGAGCGTTGCCGAATTTATCACGCAAATTATTTTACACCCCGATACTTATGTCGCACAATCCGTTGCGATTTCAAAGCAGTAAAAAACACCTGAACATCATGTTCAGGTGTTTTATTTTGCATCTGGTTTTGCTTCAACATATTGCCAATAAGCATCAATGATTTTAGCTGATATTTTACCATTCGTCCCATCCAAGTAATTGTTCATCCCCGGAATGGCCATCGCCACAGCAAAAGGCTGCCCAGGCACGTACGCAACCATCGATTCTGTATAGGTATCATGCCCATTCGTTTTCGTTTCTGCTGTTCCAGTCTTCGCATAAACCTTTGGAACCAATTTATGCATATCTGAGCCACCCGTGTTCCAAGAATCTGATCCATTGGCAACACGGTTCATGCCTTCTTTGATGATTGCCCATTCACTTGGTGAAAGATTAACTTGCCCTTGGACAATTGGCGAAGCTGTCCAAACCGTCTTGGCCCGGTCACTATTTGGCTGGCTTTGTAAAATTGATCCCACCACGTGTGGTTGTACCAAGTAGCCACCATTGGCAATCGTGGCAACATAGCGTGCTAACTGTAAGGTTGTGTAGGAATCATATTGACCAAACGACTCATACAAATACTTACCACGTGCTTCACCAGTCGTTGGCCCACGATATCCCGCTGTTTCACCGTTAATATCAATACCAGTTTTAGTGCCTAAGCCAAACTGACCTAACCCATTACGCAACGTCTGGAAGGCGTCGGCATGCAAGGCTAATGGTGAACCAGGACTATACGTTTGACCCCCAATTTTCATCCCCAATTGCACAAAGTACGTGTTAGATGAGCGTTCTAGGGCCGTTTGCGCATCGATTGGAATGGCTTTGCCGCTACGATTCCAATAAGACGTAATTTCTGGTGTCCCAGCAATTTTAATCGCCTGGTCATTTAAGACCGTGTTATTAGCTGAGATGACCCCTTTTTGGAAGGCCGTTGCAAGCACTGCTGGCTTCACAACTGATCCCATGACAATGGCACGGTTAATGTTTCCCAGTGGATTGGCCGTTTTCTGACCTGTCGCTGTGTCACGATCAACCCCGGCCATGGCGTAAATCCCACCAGTATAGGGATTGATTACTGTGGCGTAAGCGCCTTGGACATCACCACCTGGCAAATTATCTTCCAAAATCTTTTGCACTTCACTTTGGAATCGGGCATTAATCGTCAGCTTGATATTATCACCAGCCTGCCCATCATACTTCACTTGTGACGATTTGACTTGGCCATCACTATTGGTCGTGACTAATGTCTGTGAGGCCGACCCTTTCAGGATTGATTCATAATCCATCTCAAGACTTGAATTCCCGACTGGCTCATTTTGTGAATACCCTTGTGCAAGCAACGTATGTAACCGATTTTCTGGCAAGCCAGTTGCCTCGTTCGTCACCGTGCCGACCAACGCTTTAAAGGCGTCACCTTCTGGATACTGGCGTGTCCAACTCGTGCCTAATTTGACCCCAGGGAATTCACTCAGACGTTCACCAATTTCGGCTAATTCTTGATTCGATACGTCAGATTCTTTAATAAAAGTCGTCGACAAGGTGTACGCCCCACTCATCCGCTGAAAAATCATGGCGGCGTTATCATCTACATTATCCGTCAAATGATGCGTCAAGACATAATTAACCATCAGATTATTCACCTCGGCAGGTGTTAGTGTTGCCCCTTTTTTAGCATTAGCTTTGGTGACCTGCTTCGCTACTTTCTGACTTTGTTTATCATCAGCCAAATAGAATTCCGCTTTGGCACGCTCACTTAATCGTTTGGTATCAACCGTTAAATAACGACTCAACTTAATGGCAGTTTGCCGCATACTCGCTGCTGTCACGGACGTCCCACGCGTGAAGGTAATCGCCGCTTGCGCCTTATTGCCGACAATCACGCGACCAGTTGCATCATAAAACATGCCCCGCGGCACGTTGCCTTTTTCAATTGTTTCATCACTACGATTGACTTCACCTTGGTAGTAAGACCCTTGTTGAATCGTTAAAAACGCCAACTGGATGACTAAGGCAATCATCAACGTTAGCGCAATGCCTAATAATATATTTAAGCGTACTGGCAAGTTTGCACTGACGCTATTTTTTTTATCCCGATCTTCTAAGTACGGATTTCGTTGCATATTTATCCCCAATTTAACAATAAACTACTTAAACTAGATTACCACAAATCCAGTTTTTACGCTAAAAATATCCAGATAATTTGGTATATTAGTACTATGACTATCAAACGATTTTTTATTTCCCCAATCGCGTTAAGTTTTTGGTTACCTGTCGTGATCATGCTGAGCTATTATGCCTATCGCGGTATGGCGCCCTTTGGTACTAACTCCATCTTAACGGTTGATCTGGGCCAACAATACATTGACCAGTTTGCGGCCTTCAAAACGGCTTTTTTGTCCCATCCAAGCAGCTTTTTTTATTCATTTAGTAACGGCCTTGGTGGCGATATGATTAGTGAGTGGGCCTATTGTTTGATGAGCCCTTTTAATCTCATTTTCTTATTCGTCCCCAACATGAACTTACCGGCAGCCATTTTAGGCGTTACGGTCTTGAAATTTGGTGCCGCTGGACTCAGTATG
Organism: uncultured Leuconostoc sp.; assembly: GCA_900554745.1. GTDB lineage: Bacteria > Bacillota > Bacilli > Lactobacillales > Lactobacillaceae > Leuconostoc. The sequence goes on along the minus strand of USIU01000033.1, from coordinate 4,792 downwards.
GCTTACTTGCTCGCCCGCTTAAACCTACAAAGAGGTTATTACGTGACGCTTTTTGCCGTCAACTATGCCCTTTCCGGTTGGTTTGTGGCCAATGATTTGAACCTACTGTGGCTGGATGCGGCGATTTTGTTGCCGCTGGTTATCTATCAGCTTGAACGCTTATTTGTGCAAGCTACTTGGTGGCGTTATGCGCTCCTGTTAGGGGCTACCATTATCTGTAACTATTATATTGGTTACATGATTGCTATTTTCCTTGTCCTTTATTTTTTCTGGCGCCTCACTTGGCCACAACAAGTGCAACCACGCTGGCAAATTTTTAAACGCTTTGTCTACGGCAGTTTGACCGCCGGTGCCTTAAGCGCTTGGTTACTCTTACCCACAATTTATCAGTTACGCATCGGTAAATCGCAGTACAACTCGCCATTTTCTTGGCGGTTTGATAACAACCCACTCCAACTTGTTTTTAAACTGATCCCGGGTAGTTTTGATTTCGATCAAATGCAAACCGGCTTAGCCAATTTTTATGTGTCAGCTTTCGTACTGATTACCTTTGTAACCTTTTTAACCACTAAACTATGGCACTGGCGCGTGAAAGTCGGTGGTTGCCTCATCATTGCTTTCTTAATCTTGGCCACATCTTGGGCGCCACTGACATTGTTCTTTCACGGGTTCCAATACCCCGTTTGGTATCCATACCGATTTAGCTTCATCATCAGTTTTTTCATTATTTATTTAGCTGCGTTATCATGGCAACCAACTTGGCAACCAAAATTTGTCACAGTGATTGGTTATCTTGCCGTCATGATGGCGATTGTCAGCTATGCATTGCTTTCTGATCGGCATGTTACCTATATTAACCACCAGACCATCGCTATTTTTGCCGGTCTGTTCTTAATTACACTATCATTGTTGCTCTTTCCAGCAGCTGATCGTCTGCGCCTCCCACTCCTGTTTTTGGTCATTCTAAGCAGTCTAACTGTCAATGTTTATACTACGCTCAACCATTTTTCCTATTTGACCAACACCGAGTATCAACGCGCCATTCAATCACTGCAAGGCGCTGACAAAACTTTAAAACAAGACAAAACTTGGTATCGCGTCGCTCAAACATTCCAACGGACACGCGGGGATGCCATGATGTTTGATTACAATAGCGGCGCCCATTTTAGTTCCTCTATCTCAAAATCAACCCCAACATTCTTTGGTTATTTCGGCCAACCAGATGGCGATAATTTCGTCAATTATAGTAACGGTAGCCTGCTATCGGATGCTTTATTAGGCATGAAATACCTCATTACTCCCAGCAGTAAGGCACCTGGACAACCTGGTGACCCCCAGAACTTGCGCATCGGTCACCGACCAGACACCAGTTTCTATCATTTGAAATCTCGTAATCAGACGACCGCAGTTTGGCAGAACCCTTACGTCTTGCCGATTGCCTTTGCGGCAAACAATGCCGCGCTGTCAACAAAATTACTGACCAATAATCCGCTGCAAAACCAAGCGAATTTGTGGCAAAATTTGGCTGGGTCCACCGCTTCGCCACTGCAAGTCGCTAATTTTAATCAAGTTGTTGGTCACAATATCACGACCGTCCCCAATATCGTGACCAATGCCGTGATCACTAAAAAGGTGTCCACGCAACCCGCCAGTTTGGATTTACAATTCACACCGACAACCAATGACAGCTACTACCTCACAATTGGTAACGGCCTGCAAATTAAAGACTTTGATTTGTTCATTAACGGCCAAGTCATTAAACAATTTAGTTCATACCGTCATACAATTGTGATTAATCTGCTGGCTAACGCCAAAGATCAACCACAAACCGTAACGATTCGCTTTAAACCAACAACGACATGGTTAGCTCTCAATAATGTGACGTTATACCACATTGACCAAAACCTATTCCAGCAACAAGCAGCCCAACTGGCCAAGCACCCATTAGACATCACGACGTTCAATTCACGTCAACTAACGGGAAAAATCACCACAACCGCTGCCCAACCCCTAGTGATGACAACCATCCCCAAAGCGCCAGGTTGGCACGTGACCCTGGATGGACAACCCATTAAACCCGCGTTAGTAGCTGATTATTTTATTGCCATTAAAACAACACCTGGCCGGCATACCATCACTTGGCGTTATACCCCACCACTTTGGTGGCTTGGTGTCGCCATTTCCAGTGTGGCACTTACCGGGCTGATTTTCACGTTTGTCCGGCAAAAAAAGCTTGCAAGTTCAATGCCTGCATGATATGCTCATTTTGCTTATTATTTGCGATAATGTCGCAAAATTGAAAGGAATTATTTTTTATGTCAGAAGAAAAAGTATTTCCAATGACAGCTGAGGGTCGTGAAAAGCTACAAGCTGAATTGGAAGATCTCATCACAAACCAACGTCCCGAAATTACTAATCGTATCCAAATCGCCCGTTCATACGGTGATTTGTCTGAAAACTCTGAATATCAATCTGCCAAAGATGAACAAGCCTTCGTTGAAGGTCGTATCTTAACTTTGAAAAAGATGATTGAAAATGCTGAAATCATCGACCCTAATGCAACAGCTTCTGATGAAGTTTCATTGGGTAAGACTGTGACATTTAAAGAATTGCCTGACGAAGAACCTGAAACATATGCAATTGTTGGTTCAACGGAATCAGATCCACTGGCAGGTAAGATTTCAAACGAATCAGCCATGGCCGTTGCTTTACTTGGTAAAAAGGTTGGCGACAAAGTCGCTGTGCCATTGCCAAGTGGTGATAGCATTGAAGTTGAAATTCTAAAGGTTGAAAAGTAATTGACGACGCAAAAGACTGACGAAAAATTTCGTCAGTCTTTTTTTGGATTAAAAAAACCAGACAACGCTGGTTTTTAAAGTCATTATGCAAATTGGTTGATATTACCAATAATGATTGCACCGATAACAACAAGAATTGTACCGATAATAATTAACTTCATCTGGTAGCTTGACTTCTTTTCACCAAGCAAGTAAATACCACCAAATGTTGCGACAATGATACCCAATTGTGAGAACGTTGTGGCAATTGTTTGGCCAACCGCTGGATTAGCAGCTGAGATGAACATGAAGATGTTACCTGTTGCCCAAACCAAACCAGTCAAAATGTTCTTCCAAGTTGGCTTTTCAAACATTTGATCAGCTTCTTTCAAAACAAAGATGACAATCAGGAAAGCACCGATGACTTGCCCAATAGCTTGTGGGCCAACGATTGCCGTCATGTAATCAACACCATTGTTCTTGGCCTTGATCGCATCTGAAATGTAACCAATCTTGTTTAAGAAGTTTGGCAAAACGAAGTAGAACATGTAACCGGCAGTTGAAATAACCAAGTAAACCAATCCCTTAGTCATGCTCTTCGTTGCGGCTGCTTGTGCCGCAGCATCTGACTTTTGTGCCTTGTCACGGGCAGAAATCAAAGTTGCCCCAATCACCACGGCAACAATTGAGATAATCCCAATTGCCCACATCTTACCTGTCTTCCAGTCGCCAAGAACAACAGCGGCCATCAACGCATTTGTCACAATTTGACCAGCAGTTGACAATGGAATGGCAAGTGACACACCCAAATCCTTAATGGCTAAGAACTGGCCGGCAGTTCCAACTGCCCAAACCAAACCAGAAAGAATCCCAACAATCCAAATTTGTGACCCGAGGTAAGCGTGGTTGGGCATCACGTAGAAAAACATTGTGGCCAAGCCAAAGATCAACGCACCAAAAGTCATCCCAAGTGTTTGTTGACCGGCTGAACCACCCATTTTAGTATTAACGAGGCCAACTGAGCCCCATGCTAGTGCTGGCACAAGTGCCAACAGAAGTGCTGCATTCATTGTTTAAATCGCTCCTTATTTCTGATCATGCGTGATTGCATAACTTATTTACTAGAACTATTTTACACGAATGAAAACGTTTACACAAGTCTTTTTGCTGTTTTTTGTAAACGTTTTCATTTTTTTATTTACTTTTCAACGTTTTCACACGTATCTATCATAATCACAGCCATAACACTATTGTTTTATCAGGCATATCGCAATATATATGGCGTTATTGCCATAATTCAGCGACACCATGATAAAAAAATAAAACTACCAAAATTTTGGTAGTTTTACTTGTCAAAGCGTTGTAAATTCCAAGTTTCAATCAAATTAATTAACAATTTTGTATAGTTAACATCAGTTGCATAATGGTCTTCATACAGAGCTTTGGCTGCTTCTTTATAATTTTTTGCCGCTAACACGTCTTTAAACTGGTCTGGATTCCAAGTATTACCGTTAACAATCGTTTCCGCATGTTCCTTCATACTATCTTTCCAGCTATCATACACTGCAAAGCGTGCCTTTTCTGTTTGTGGCTTGCCGTCAACATATTCGGTTGTATCCAGCACGACAGACTTGCCTGGTGTCGTGTCTTGTGTCTTGACGCCGTAAAAATTATTATACTTTGAAGACAACTCTGAATTATCCCAGTTTGATTCGTGGGCTGCTTGCGCAATTGAAATCGAAGCTAAAATGCCGTACTGCTTAGCTAATTGTTGCGCATAAGGCGCAATCTTGTTAATGAAAGCCAAACGTCGTTCAAATTCAGCTTTCCCTGATGTCGCAATCAGCGCCATGACGTTTGGTGTTGCCATGCCATTAGCCCGTAAGGTCTTATAGTAAGGCGTCATTGTCTTATTTGATGTCTCAAGTAAGACGCCAATAATATCGTCGGCGGTCTTGGCTTTTCTCAAGTCAAAGGCCTGTGGGTAAACGTAGTCTAGTAATTTAGCATCTTTT
>USIU01000032.1 GCA_900554745.1 uncultured Leuconostoc sp. | reverse complement strand
TTGTGTCAACGCAAAAGTAATGTTGTTATAAATTGACTTTGCAAACGGATTGGGACGTTGGAAAACCATCCCAATGTGGCGGCGCATTTCGTAAACATCAATCGCTTTCGTGTTAATATCCACCCCGCGATACATGATGTTGCCTTTAACCGTTGCCACGCCATCATTCATTCGGTTCAACGACCGTAAAAAGGTTGACTTTCCCGAACCCGAAGCGCCGATTAAACTCGTAATTTTGTAACGTTCAAACGATAGATCACCTTCACTTAAAGCTAGGTTGTCACCATAATAAACTTGTAAATCATGCGTTGACAGTGCAATTTCATGCTTTTCAGGTGACATCTTATAAATATAACGTTCAGGTGCCTCATCTGAAATAAATTCACTGACTGGTTTTAAATCAATCGTATTTGCCATTTTTTCTCCATAAAGCCTACAATCAGGCTGTCTTATTGCCGATCAGCCGTCTGTCACAACTGTCTCATTCAATCCTATTAAGCACTCGTCAACTTTTTGTGCAACTTAGTACCTAGTTTACGTGCACTAAAATTAAACAATAAGACAACAATGATCAACACTGCTGAGGAACCAGCAGACACGGCACTCACGTCAGGCATAATCCCTTCGGAATTGATTTTCCAAATGTGCACCGCCAAGGTTTCCGCTGGTCGCATTGGGTTAAGTGGACTAGAAATATTGAATGGATTCCAGTCGCTAAAGTTCAAAGCTGGGGCTGATTGTCCCGCTGTATAAATCAAAGCCGCCGCTTCACCGAACACACGGCCAGCAGACAAGACAACCCCTGTGACAATTGAAGGCACCGCTGCTGGCAAGATCACATGAATCACAGTTTCCCAACGTGATAGTCCTAATGCTGAACCAGCTTCACGTTGCAAGTTTGGAATTTGTGCCAAACTGGTTTCAATTGAACGTGTTAACAATGGTAAATTAAAGAATGTGAGGGCAATTGCCCCAGACAAAATTGAAAAGCCAAAATGGAACTTCACAACAAACAATAAGAAACCAAACAAACCCACCACAACGGATGGCAATGAACTCAAAATTTCAATTGCAGTCCGAACAATGGTTGTCAAAGGTCCCTTGCGGGCATACTCATTCAAGTAAATGGCCGCCGCCAAAGCGATCGGAAAACTAATCGCCATGGCCAAGACTAGCAAGTAAAATGAGTTAAACAATTGTACCCCAATACCGCCGCCAGCTTCAAAGGCTTTGGCTGGTGCCGTTAAGAAATGCCATGACAAGTGTGGTACGCCACGAACTAAAATAAAGGCGAGCATGGCCGCTAAGATTAGCGCAACAATCCCAGAAATCATATAAATGATGCCTGTGGCGATTTTATCAGCAGTTTTTGCATTCATTATTTCATTTCCCCTTTGCGTCCGATAGCTCGCACAATCAAGTTAAAGACAAGTGACATCAATAGCAAGATCATGGCCAAAGTCCACAAGACATTATTTTGTAGTGAACCCATCACGGTGTTACCAATTCCCATCGTCAAGACTGATGTCAAAGTCGAAGCAGGTGAAATCAAGTTTTGTGGCATCAAAGCCGCGTTACCGATCACCATTTGAACAGCCAAAGCTTCACCAAACGCACGGGCCATGCCAAAGACAATCGCGGTCAAAATACCTGGGGTAGCTGCTCGCAAAATCACTTTATAAATCATTTGCCAGCGAGTTGCCCCAATCGCCAAAGCGGATTCACGGTAATGACGTGGCACTGACTTCAACGTGTCCACCGTCATTGACGTAATTGTTGGCAAAATCATCACGAATAAGACAATCGTACCGGATAAAATACCAAATCCTGAACCACCAAACACGGTCCGAATAAATGGGACAACCACTGTTAAGCCGATGAAACCATACACAACTGATGGAATACCTACAAGCAATTCAATAATGGGTTGCATGAGTTTGGTCCCACGCTTTTGCGCGATTTCAGTCATAAAGAGTGCTGTCCCAATCGCAAATGGCGTGGCAACAATCGCAGATAAAAAGGTGACCAAAAATGATCCTAAGATCATTGGCATCGCCCCGACATAAGGCTGTTTTGTATGTGGATTAATCACAGATGGGTTCCAAGTTGTACCAAAAAGGAATTCTTTGACACTGACACCATCTTCGAAAAATGTTGATAGTCCACGGCTCATAACGAAAGCAAAAATTGACACCACGACAAGCACAATTAAGGCCAACGCAGACAAACTAATTGCCCGCCCCATTGCATCTTGCTTTGTTGATTCTGATTTTTGCATCAACTTTTTTGTAATGTTATCCATTTTATCTCCAAAGTATTTGACCAGTGATTGCCCACTGGCTACTATCTTTCAAATGCTGTTCTAATCATTTATTGTGTGCGTCCGTTCCGCACACGTGACATTATTTTTTGGTAATTTGGCCATCGACCTGACGGACAACCTGCATATCATGAACTGAGATATAACCTAACTTCGGTACCAAAGTCTTTTGTATTTTGTCTGATGTTAAATAGTCCAAGAACTTGGCAACGCGCTTAGTAGGTTGTCCATTGGTATACACATGCTCATATGACCAAATTGGATACCGACCAGTAATGACATTACTGTTGGTTGGCTTGACATGATCAATTGTTGGTGCCACAACGGTATTGTTGATGTACCCAAAGGCCGCATAAGAAATGGCCCCTGGTGTTGTTGCAACAATTGAGCGGACCATACCAGATGAATCTTGCTCTTGCGCTGACTTACTCTTATCACCGAGTAAGCCAAATTTTTCAAAGGTTGCCCGTGTTCCTGAGCCTGCCGCACGATTAATAATCACGATTGGCAAATCATGACCACCGACTTGACGCCAGTTCGTCACTTTCCCCGTGAAGATGTCACGGAGTTGTTGGGTGCTCAGGTTGGTCACCCCATTTTCTTTATTTAATAACGGTGTAATGCCGACAACAGCCACTTGATGATCGACTAATTTTGTCGCATCAATACCTGACTTTTCTTCGGCAAACACATCAGCGTTTCCTAAGTCAACGGCGCCCTGTGCAACCTGACTGAGTCCGGTACCTGTCCCGCCACCTTGGACATTGACAAAAGTCCCAAGATTAGCTTTCGTGTACTCTTCACCAGCCGCTTCGACCAAAGGCTGTAAAGCCGTTGAACCGACAGCCGTGATAGAGGTGCCTGATGCACTTTTATCACGTGCAATGTAACCTGCGCCAATGGCCGCAATAAGACCCACGATGACAATTGCTGACGCAATCGTCCCGCGATGTGATTTCGACATGTTGATGCCTCCCAAGATTTAACTACAATAACTACTACTCTCCTATTATCTTAAAGTTATGTAAATGTCATCTCGGGTGAATGTAAAGATTGTGTCAAGATTTATTTACAAAGGTAACGTCACACTAATCGTTGTCCCGACCGCAACTTGGGATTGCACTTTAATTTCACCATTGTGTTTGTTGACAATCTCATTGACAATGGCTAATCCTAGCCCCGTCCCACTCGCAATTTTACGTTGCCGCGACTCATCGCCACGATAAAAGCGTTCAAAAATACGCGATTGCTGGTTTGTCGGAATGCCAATACCAGTATCTTTGACATTTAATTGCCAGTGTTGGTGATCTTTATAGGCTGTCACATGGATATCGCCACCGGACACATTATATTTCACCGCATTGACAATCAAATTTTGTAAAATCATTTCCACGTCTGTTTTGAGTCCCCGAATGATGAAGTCGCTTGGCACATCATTACGGAGTTGCACGCCTTTGGTTTCCGCCAGTGGCATCACATGTTGCCACTGTTCCGCCACCATGTCATGAATCACTAAGTCAGTCTGTACGGCTTCACGCTTTTGTTGGACGCGTGATAATGACAAAATATCATTCACCAATGACGAAAGGCGCTTGGCCTCTTGTGCCACAATATCTAAAAACATTTCTCGGGTGGCTGGATCGGCACCAGCCGGTCCTTGCAAAGTTTCAATAAAACCAGTGATTGCCGTCAAGGGGGTTTTCAACTCATGCGAAGCGTTGGCCAAAAAGTCTGATTGCATCCGCTCAATTTGCAAAACGGAGGTTAAATCATAAATAATAATCATCACTTCCGCGTGTTTCAAGTTCCCTTGATGATACAAAGTACTGACTTCATACTGTTTCATATCACCATTGATTTGCAAATTCAGAATCGATTGTTGATTTTTTTGGGTATTAAACGTTTGGGTAATTAACTCTGATAACGTAAACTGGCGAATCACCATGCCTTCGGCAATCGGTGTGTTGGGACGTTGAATGCCTAACAAATCAGCCGCTGTTTCGTTAAAAACGTCAATCGTGTGTGCGCGATTAATATTAATGACGCCAACCGGTAAACTAGCAAGCAAGGATTGATAGTTCGTCACATCACGTTGTGCTGCTTGCCGTGCTTGTTCGATGCGATGTTGCATGACATTAAATTGTCTAATGAGCGCATAGTAAGGCGAACCCGGTTCGGCCAAAACACCCCGCGGGGTCTCACCAGCAACCGTGTCTGCCATGCGCTTTTGCATCACTTTTAACTCTTCGTGTTGGCGGGTTTCCCAAAAATTAGCCCATAACACGATGATAAAAGTGGCCAGCGTCATGATTAACACCAGCAACAACCACTGCCGGCTAGGTAACCGCAACAGGCTCCCAATCACAACACAGCCAATAAAATTGATGCCCCAAAATGATAGAAATTTTAATACTTTTTTTGTCATTGTCTTACTCCAATATCTCCATCATAACAAAAAAGCCCGCGGTCGCGGACTTTGAAAAATCTCTTAAATTAGTTTTTTGTGACCTTACCTGAGGCATCGCGTGTCACCTTCATGTCAGTCAAACCGATGTAGCCAAGCTTTGGGACCACTGTCTTTTGAACTTCTTTTGTTGTGAAGTAATCCAAGAATGCCTTAGTGGCACCTGTGGCCTTACCCTTTGTATACATATGTTCGTATGCCCAGATTGGCCATGAATTATCTTCAACGTTCTTTGTATCTGGCGTCACTTTATCAATGTTAAGCGCCTTGATACCTGATGCGTCGAGATAAGCAAAGGCCAAATATGAAATCGCGCCTGGTGTCGTTGACACAATCTTTTGCACAGTACCGTTAGAGTCTTGTTCCGTGGCTTGTACCGCATTTTGACCATCTAACACGTTCTTTTCAAAGACAGCACGTGTCCCTGAACCTGTTGCACGGTTGACCACCACGATCTTTTCGTCCTTACCACCAACTTCTTTCCAATTGGTAATCTTACCGGTAAAGATGTCACGAAGCTGTGTCTTTGACAAATTTGACACCTGAACATCTGAATTCACAACAGGGGCGATACCCACAACGGCAACCTTATGATCTTGCAACTTTGAGGCGTCTACCCCTGACTTTTCTTCAGCAAAGACATCTGAGTTACCAATTTGTGCTGCCCCGCTCGCAACTTGACTCAAACCGGCCCCTGAACCACCACCTTGAACGGTCACTGTCACACCAGGATTTTTTTGTTGGAATGACGTCGCCACCTGTTCTGCTAATGGTTGCAAAGCCGTCGATCCCAAGGCAAGCACCTTACCACTCAAATTAGAAGAAGAAGTGGCTGTTTTTTGCGTGTCTTGCTTCGTTGTGCTCTTATTTGAATTGGCATACAATGCAACACCTGCTGCGATAACGACAACACCGCCGATAACACCGACAACTGTTTTGTTCATGAGTAATTCTCCCTTGTCTAAGGCTTCCTTGAAGCGTATGTAGTGTAAACTTGGTTGTAGTAGTGGCTCTTGGGTGCCAGTCCTTGTTTACAAGTTATATACTACCGACGCTGTGTCAAAGAATGCGACATAAACTTGTCATCGTTATGTAAATCATTGTAAAGCCATCTTTACGTTGTTAAACCACCATCGTGTAGCCAAAACCACGCACCGTTTTTAAGAGCACCGGTGACTTGGGATTCACTTCGATTTTTTCACGTAAATTACTAATATGCATGTCCACCATGCGGCTTTCACCAGTAAATTCATAGCCCCATACCGCTGTCAAAATGGTTTCGCGATCAATCACGCGACCAATCCGTTGCGCAAAATACAGCAGTAATTCATATTCCCGTGGTGTTAACGTCAAAATTTTATCCGCCTTGGTGACGACTTTCTTATTATCATCAATCACCAAATCTTGAATCTTGATGACATCGGCTTCTTCTGAGACTTGATGATCAACTTGTGAACGGCGCAACACTGCTTTTAGGCGCGCCACAACTTCTCGGGGGCTAAAGGGCTTTGTAATATAATCATCAGCCCCAAGCTCTAAGCCAAACACCCGATCAAATTCATCTCCTTTAGCCGTTACTAAAATAACCGGCGTGCTAATTTTATCTTGACGTAAGGTTTTTAAGACGGTCATCCCATCCATACCTGGTAACATGAGATCCAACAAAATGGCATCGAATTGTTGTTGACTGGCCAATTGATAGGCCGTCTGACCATCTTCGGCCACTGTGACGTCATAATTATTTTCTTCCAAGTTATACTTCAATAACGTTGAAATTGCTGCTTCATCATCCACTACTAAAATTTTTGTCATGATCTCAACACATCTTTTTAAATTATGATGTCTGCCTCTCTAATTGTTTGCTTAATTGCATTGTAACAAAAAAAAAGGGAACGCCCTAGCGTTTCCTTTTATTCTTTACAGGATTTATACAATTGGTTCATCTGTTAAATCATCGTCGTCATCCGTTACTAATGTCAAAGTTTCTGGTGCCTCAAGCACGTCATCATCAGCATCGTCGACCGGTAATTCACCATCCCCAATGCCAAAAGCATTACGCACTTTGGCGTAGATTTCTTGACGCATCGCAGCATTTTCAGGTGCATCCAAGAATTCTTTAGCCTTTTCACGGCCTTGACCAACCTTGACATCTCCGTAATAGTAGAAGGCCCCGGCTTTACGAATAATTTCTTGTTCCGCACCGAGGTCCAGAATTTCACCAGTTTGTGAAATGCCCTTACCATACATAATATCCACTTCGGCAACTTTAAATGGTGGCGCGACCTTATTCTTAACCACCTTGACTTTGGTGAGGTTACCCGTGACATCGGTCCCATCTTTAATCTGAGTTGAACGACGCACTTCCAAACGAATCGTTGAATAGAACTTCAAGGCGCGACCACCAGGGGTCGTTTCGGGGTTACCAAACATCACCCCAATCTTTTCACGAATTTGGTTAATGAAAATCGCAACTGTGCCTGTTCGATTCAATGTGCCGGCTAATTTACGCAAGGCTTGACTCATCAAACGTGCTTGCAAACCGACGTGTGAATCGCCCATTTCCCCTTCAATTTCAGCACGTGGTACCAACGCCGCGACAGAATCCACAACGATAATATCCACCGCCCCAGACTGCACTAAGGCATCAGCGATTTCTAAGCCTTGTTCCCCAGTATCTGGTTGTGACAAGAGCAATTCATCTTTTTGTACGCCAAGCGCTTCGGCATACTTCACATCCAACGCGTTTTCGGCATCAATATAGGCGGCAGTCCCACCCGCTTTTTGCACTTCAGCCACGGCATGTAACGCAAGCGTTGTTTTACCAGAAGATTCTGGCCCATAAATTTCAATAATACGTCCCTTAGGGTAGCCACCGACGCCTAAGGCAACATCGAGCTTAACTGATCCTGACGGATAAGTCTCAACTTGTGTTAACGCATTATCGCCCAACACCATGATTGAGCCCTTACCGAAATTCTTTTCGATACGCTTTAAAGCCTCATCAAGGGCTGCCTTACGGCCGCTTGCTTGACTATCTTTATCGTCTTTTTTAGTCGTCTTTTTTGTGACCATTTTTAGCTAACTCCTTTTATCTTACCTCAATAGTGTACCTGTTTCTAAATGGAAAAGCAAGCATTTAACGAACAATTGTTCGACAATGTTCGTACCTTATTTGATGATACGAAAAAAGCGCTTAGCGCGCTTTTATAGACCATCGGAAAAGACGACTCGGTTCTGCCAGAAGTAGTCAAGTCCTGAATAAATTGTAAAGATCACCGCAATCCACAATAGGATTTCACCAATGGGGAACCCAATGGCAGCAAACGGTACATCTTTGAGATACAAGAATAAAATCGCAAACATTTGCGAAAAGGTCTTGATTTTACCCGGCATTTGCGCCGCTAGGACCTTCCCGTTATTTTCCACGATCAAAGTCCGTAACCCTGTCACAGCTAGCTCCCGAATCACAATCACGGCAGTCATCCAAGCTGGCACCACATTGAACCCTGTCAAAAAGATCAAGGCTGTCATGACCAACAATTTATCGGCTAACGGATCCGCAAACTTACCAAAATTCGTCACTAAATGTTGGCGACGGGCAATTTGACCATCCAAAAAATCCGTGATCGATGCGACCGCAAATACAATCGCCGCCAGTAACCAATTCAATGGGAGCATCACACCTGTCACGTCAAGTAATGGCCAGGCATAAGGCACCGACAAGAGTAGGATGAAAACAGGAATAAGAATAATACGGAAAACCGTGAGTTGATTTGGCAGATTCATAATGACCCCTTATTTATTGAGATTGAACAGAACGTTCCAGAATGGCGTTGCCGTTCCGATCACTGATACCTTTTGGTCGTCAAAGGTCATTGTGGCGTTGGCAACATTCGTAAATTGCACATTCACCGCGTTCGTACCGGCAGGCACATCGATTATTTTGTCGGCCTTAACCGGCTCATTTAATAACACTGTTGTGCCGACAGTCACTTTCACATTGGTCCCAGCCCCTTGTGCTGTGACTTTAATCGTGTGTGGCTTGTCCGCTTGTCCGGCTAGATTATAAATGGTGGTTTGCAACGCTGTATTTTGTTCCGGCGTCCCCAGTGTTACCTTAGGTTCTGGTTGCTTTTCTGCCGGCTTCTTTGATGACGATGACGCACTAGATGCGTCACTACTGCTGCTACTTGGTACAGTTGACGTTGAGACAGAGACATTGCCACTATCACTATTTTGTTGGTCATTATTGCCAAGGTGCGTCATAGCAAACCATACGGCAATGAGCCCCACTAAAATAAATACAGCCAACCAAACCTTTGGCAACATGTCAGAAAATTTTGAACGCGGTGACGGATTAGGATTTGTCCCCGCACGCACGACCCCATCATTGTCACGATGCGCACGACTCAAGTCACGACTTCGTGAGATTGAAGGTGGTGTTGTTTCCCCTAGCAATGTATCTGGATTTAAGCCCACAGCAATCGCATATTGGCGAATAAAGGCGCGCACATAAAAATCCCCAGGCAAAATGCTTAGGTTGTTATTTTCAATGGCCTCCAGGTAACGTGCTTGAATTTTAGTTGCTGCTTGCACATCTTCTAAAGATAAATTTTTCGCCAGGCGCGCAGCTTTTAACTGCTCCCCTATTTGATTCGTCAAAGTTTCACTCATAATTTGTCCAATGTTATTTTTTTAGTACAAAACGCCGTAAAGTCGCGTTCTGATAAATTTTTTCAGCACTATCTAGTATATCACTATATGTTAAATCTTGTAAAAGCATCACTTTATCAAACAAGTTTGTCCCAAATAGCACATCATCCCCCCGTAAAGCGATACTCTCTAATGCATTCAAACGTTGGATGCCCTCTCCAAGTGTTGCACGGCGTAACGATTCAAACGCCGGTTCGGCATGTGCCAAAATGGTTTTATATTGCGCAATTTGTGACTGAATGGCGGTTGTTAACGCTTCATATTCAGTTGTTTCCGCAAAGAAACTCACAAATTGATAGGCGTGCATCAAATC
>USIU01000031.1 GCA_900554745.1 uncultured Leuconostoc sp. | reverse complement strand
TCAATGGCTAACACCGTCACTACTGATCGCCATTGGATATTTTTTTATCGTTTGAAAACAAATACGCAATCCCAATAAATATGGGAATACTGAGTATATTCATGATCACAAGCATATTAATTACCTCTCGACTCTCTCGTATTTCTGCCTTGGTGATTGTCTATCACGTTACATGAGAAAATTTGTGTTTCCTTCTATTGTAACAGTCCTGCGATATAACAACAAAAAACGATTATAAATTAAAATATTATCGCCCACTATTGGCAATATCAGCGGGCCATTTGACGGCATCAAAAAATCCTAGCTGAATCCAGCTAGGATTTTAACCAATCAGCTGCCTTAAGCCGCCTTAATATAGTTGACACCGTCTGCCTTTGGCGCACGCGTCTTACCAAAGAAGAAGACCAACACGATAATTGTCAAAACGTACGGTGCGATTTGTAGCCAAATCGATGGCACATTCTTCAAACCTGGCAATTGCGCCCCAACCACGGCCAATGATTGTGACAAACCAAAGAAGAGCGAAGCGCCGAGTGCACCAATTGGATTCCAACGTCCAAAGATCATCGCCGCCATCGCCATGAATCCTTGACCCACAATAGTGCTGGCTGAATAGTTCAATGAAATGGATTGTGCGACCACCGCACCACCAATACCACCAAGCAAACCAGAAAGCATCACGCCTGAGTAACGCAAACGCGCCACGTTCAAACCTAATGTATCAGCCGCTTGTGGATTTTCACCAACTGAACGCAAACGCAAGCCAAACTTTGTCTTGAAAATGACGTACCAAGATAGGACTGCCACGACAATAGCTAGCCAAGCTGGCCCAGATGTTTTGGCAAAGAAAAGGTCACCCAAAATCGGAATCCGTGACAAAACTGGAATCGATGTGTAACCAAAATCTTGTGAAATTGGCACTGTTTGTCCCTTACCATAAAGCACTTTGATTAAGAACACACCCAAAGCTGGCGCCATCAAGTTAATGACTGTACCCGAAATGATGTGATCCGCACGTAAGGTAATTGTTGCGACACCGTGTAACAAAGAAAATAGCAACCCAACTACGGCGCCGGCAATCAAGCCAAACCATGGTGTGGCAGCACCTAAAGTGCTGGCAAAAGTGAGGTTAAAGACAACCGCTGCAAACGCACCCATGCCCATAATCCCTTCCAAACCAACGTTAACGACACCGCCACGTTCTGAGAACGTGCCACCAATTGAGGTGAAAATCAACGGCGTTGAGTAAACCAATGTACTAGAAATTACGAGTGATAACATCGCCATTAATGACATTTTTATTCACCGCCTTTCTGATTTTTGTCGGCAACCGACTCTGCTTTAGCTGCCTTCTTAACTGCAGCTGCTTGGGCTGCTTTTTCGTCCATTTCGTGGACACGTTTTTGAATCAATTGGATCAAATACTTCGCGCCAACGAAGAAGATAATTGAAGCAGTCACAATATCAACCAATTCAAATGGCACACCAGAAGACATTGGCATACCAAGACCACCAATCTTCAAAACAGAGAAAATCGCTGCTGATGCGAGGATACCTAGGTATGAACCGCTACCAAGCAAGGCAACCGCCATCCCATCAAATCCAATGGCAGGCGATCCGTTTTGCGTAAAGAAGTTCAAATAATTACCCAATCCTTCAATCGTCCCAGCCAAACCAGCTAACCCACCGGAAATGGCCATGGCAATGACAGCATTACGCTTAGCAGACATCCCCGCATACTTAGCGGCATCCGCATTCAAACCGACGGCACGAATTTCAAAACCAAGTGTTGTCTTAGTCATCACAAACCAGATGACCACAATCATAATCAAAGCAATGAAAATGCCCGCTGAAATACTTGATCCTTGGGTCAAATCCGTTAACCATTTCATTTGCAATGAGGCATTGGCGCCAACTTGCTTGGTAGTTTCGGCTGATTCTTTAATGCTCTTTGACATCGTATTTTGCAAAATATTATTGCCTAAGAACAACAAAATGTAGTTCATCATGATCGTCACGATCACTTCACTGGCCCCAAACTGGGCGCGTAGCCAACCAGGAATGGCACCCGCAATAGCGCCTAAGCCGATTCCCAAAAGAATGGCACTAGGCATCATGAGATAAGCTGGCATATCGGGAAAACTCAACGCATACCAGACAGAACCAACCCAACCTGCCAAAGCTTGACCAGATAAACCAATATTAAAGAACCCGGCTGTTTGCGCCACGGCAAAGCCAAGCGCCGTTAAAATCAAGGGTGTCATTTGGGTCAAAACACCACCGATGTCTTGCATCGACCCAAAGGCTGATCCTAGTAACGCGGCGTAACCAGAAATCGGATTGTACCCGAAAACCAGCATAATAACGGCCCCAACAATCAGCCCAAAAAGAACTGAGAATAGGGCCACAGAAAATGAATTTTTTTGTGCTGCCATTAGGCGTGTACCTCTTCTTTAAGCGCTGCACGGGCGTCGGCTAGACTCATCCCTGTCATCAGCAATCCTAATTCTTGTTTATTTGTATCTTTTGCATCAACAATGCCGACAACTTTACCCGCATTAATGACGGCGATACGGTCAGACAAATTCAAAATTTCATCTAATTCAAAGCTGACGACCAGCACCGCTTTGCCGTCATTGCGTTGATCGATTAAACGTTGATGAATATACTCAATTGCCCCAACATCCAGACCACGTGTTGGTTGTGCCGCAATGACTAATTCGTTATCACGATTTAATTCACGGGCAATCACGGCTTTCTGTTGATTACCACCAGACATTGAACCGGCCAAAACATGAATACCGGCAGAACGCACGTCAAACTCCTTGACCAACTTGTTGGCCAATTTGTCCATTTCATCGGCTTGTAAGACCCCATGTTGTGACAAAGGCGCCTTGTAGTAAGTTTGCAAAGCCAAGTTCTCTGACAACGTCATATCAACTTCCATTCCAAAGCGTAGACGATCTTCGGGAATATGACCGACACCGGCTTCCGTAATTTGACGTGGCTTTTTATTTGTCACGTCTTTGCCTTGCAAGACCACGCTACCTGACTGCACTTTGGTCAACCCAGTAATCCCTTGGATTAGTTCGGTTTGCCCGTTACCGTCAATACCGGCAATACCGACAATTTCACCAGCTCTCACGTCCAGAGAAAAATCTTTGACAGCAGCTACACCACGTGCATCATGCACTTCTAAATTATCAATGTGCAGCACGGTTTCGCCAGGGACCGCATCAATTTTTTCGGTCTTAAAGCTCACTTCGCGACCCACCATTAAATCGGCCAATTCTTGTGATGACACACCCGCTACGGGGAATGTGTCAATTGACTTACCCGCACGAATAACAGTCACCGTATCCGCTGCCGCACGAATTTCGTCCAGCTTATGGGTAATCAAAATAATCGACTTGCCTTCTTTGGCCAGGTTGTGCAAAATGGCAATCAATTCTTCGATTTCTTGTGGCGTCAACACCGCTGTTGGTTCGTCAAAAATCAAAATATCCGCACCGCGATAAAGCGTCTTTAAAATTTCGACACGTTGTTGCTGACCCACAGAAATGTCAGAAATCTTGGCGTAAGGATCGACTTGCAACCCGTATTGTTCAGACAATGCTTGAATCTTTTTAGCTGCTGTTTTGGTATCCAGTGACAACCCTTTGGTGATTTCTGATCCCAAAACAATATTTTCAGTTACGGTAAACGCGTCAATGAGCATAAAGTGTTGATGCACCATCCCAATGCCCAAAGCGGCAGCTTTCGATGGTGAATCAACGGTCACTTGCTTGCCATTAATCAAGATTTCCCCTGAAGTTGGTTGCAACAAGCCCGTGAGAATATTCATCAATGTTGATTTTCCAGCACCGTTCTCACCAAGTAACGCGTGAATTTCACCTTGTTGGACTTTTAAATTAATGTCATCATTGGCTGCGAAATCGCCAAACTTTTTGACGATATGGCGCATCTCAATGACTGGTATTGATTCGGTCATTTATTTTCTCAGAGCGCGGGAAATGGCAGCGTTTGCACATTATCAACCGCGTTTCCACTTTCTGATATATTTTCAAAAAATTCCACGGACAAATGCTGTTCGTGGAAAATTCTTCAAAGAATATTATACCATGTTTGTTATCACGCAATTATTTCAATTGATTTACTATACAGCCCGCTGCTAAACGTTTTAAAAATCCGCAGCGCTTGTGTTCCGCCGCATCAAAATTACGCTATAATAGAGGCATGTCACGAAAAATTGAACTCCCCACTGCGGCGGAAATGAAAAAATTTCATAATCAATCGCACCAACGGACATTCTGGTCACGTTTTTCGATGCCACAACGTTTGACCCTTGGCTTCTTGTCAGTCATTACTATCGGCGCCCTGCTGTTGATGTTACCCATTAGCCATTATGGCAATATGCGGCATAGTTTTCTGAATGCCCTGTTTACTTCAACATCAGCTGCATCGGTGACCGGTCTAACGGTCGTTGACACCGCGACACATTGGACACTCTTTGGCCAAATTGTCATTATGTGTTTGATTGAAGTCGGTGCGTTAGGCTTTATGTCTTTTTCGGTCTTATTGTTCACAGCTACCAAGCGTCAAATGGATTTACGTAATCGGATGCTGATTCAAGAAGTTTATAGTCTTGAAAATCTATACGATACACGGGCAGTTTTTGGGTACGTGATCAAATTATCCATTATTATTCAACTTGTCGGTGCATTATGCCTAGCGCCCTTTTTTATCAATGACTTTGGCTTTAAAAAAGGTAGCTTCTTTGCCCTGTTCCACGCCATTTCTGCTTTTGGAAATGCCGGATTTACCACCCTTCCTGGTAACGGGGTGGCGTATACGAGCCAACCTTGGGTCATGTTCATTTTTGCTGCCTTAATCGTGGCCGGTTCGCTCGGCTTTTTGGTTTGGCGCGATGTGTTATTGTACCCACGCACTAAAAAACTCAGTCTCCATTCCAAGCTCGCCTTAGTCATGACCGGCGCTTTGATTCTTGGTGGCTGGCTATTATACGAGATTACCCAAAGTAACTTAGCTATCGCCCAGCACTTGTCACCGCTCAACCGCGCCTTTAACACGCTCTTTATGTCTATTTCTTATCGGACAGCTGGCTTTTCACAGTTCAGCTTTACTGACATGTCCCAAGCCACCATTTTGGTGACAATGATTCTTATGTATGTCGGCGGAACACCCGGATCTACGGCCGGTGGGTTAAAAACTACGACCCTGGGGGTATTGCTGCTCAAAACGCACGCCGCCTTGCGTGGTAAAAAAGATGTGACGTTTGCACATCGCCGATTGACCGAAGAAAACGTGACCCGCGCCCTCTTGCTGGTATTTATCTCGATGGTCTTTCTTTCTGGCCTCTCTTTCTTACTCCTACTGACCCAAGGGACGGACTCACACTTTGGCCTCGAATACATCATCTTTGAAGTTGTCAGTGCGTTTGCGACCGCAGGACTATCGCTGGGGCTCACACCACATCTCACGGACTTTGGTCAATGTGTTATTATGCTTACCATGTTTATTGGTCGTGTTGGTGTTTATACCGTCATGTTTTCAGTATTAAATGTTCACACCGAACACGCCCCTTATCAATACCCTGAAGAATCTGTCATTATCGGTTAATATTTGAAAGGATAAAAAAATGCGTCAAACCTATGCTATTATTGGTCTGGGCCGCTTTGGCGGTGCCTTACTGGAAACCTTAGTTGCCAATGGTCAAGATGTCCTTGGCATTGATATTAACGAGGAACATGTTAATGATTACCGCGACATTGCTACCCAAGTCGTGATCGCTGATGCCCAAGAAGATGATGTCTTGCGTAAATTGGATATTGCAAGCTTTGATCACGTGATTGTAGCGATTGGGCATAATATGCAGGCTAGTATCTTAGCCACCATTAACGCCAAGGATCTCGGCGCTAAAAACGTGATTGCCAAAGCTGAAAACCGCACCCATTTACGCGTGTTAACGAAAATCGGGGCTGATTTCGTGGTCCAACCTGAACGAGAAATGGGCGAACGCATTGGACGTAAGTTACTTGCGCCTAATATGTTAAATTTCATTGAGCTGTCAGATGACTATTCCATGGCCGAAGTTCAAATTGTCAATCCGGCCTTTTCTGGCAAGACGCTTTCAGAATTGAAAATTCGTAAGAAGTTTGGTTTAAACGTCATTGCTGTCCGTCATGATGGTGAAGTGATTGTGGCACCGGAAGCTAGCTACCGTGTGCATCATCTCGACATTTTGTCAGTTGTCGGCCCAAAAGACATGGTGGATGATTTCGACCAAATGACCAATAACTAAAAAACACCGGTTACCCGGTGTTTTTTGCTGCCTTTATTCTGTCACAAATTGCGCAACTTGTTGGGTCACAACTGGATTATCTCGAACCTGACTGTGCTGGACTTTTGGTCCACTAATCGTCACAACCTGATAAATTTGCCCTTTTTTGAGCCAAAATTTTAACGCTGCCGAACTAAAATTCGTCACAACCCCATCACTGTTATCGCCGACATCCCCCATCACATTTAATATTTTCGTTTGTGTGGGCATGTTGTCACGATGTTGGTCAAAATAGCGGTAACTATCATCTTGTAACCGTGGCCGTTGGGTAGTTGGATTCAGCGTATTTTGCGCAAAAGCCCGATCAAAGCCTGTTGCCCCCAAACCAGAATTAAAGGGTGCCGCAATCGTCACCAGATGACTAACGGTAGGATACGTCGCATCTTGTATAGGATGAGATAATAGCACGCGCAGCGCCGCGGTTGCACCCATCGAATGGCCAACTAACACCACTTGATTGACCCGACGCGCCTTTAGCGTTTGTAGTAAACGAGCAAGTGCTGCACTGGCTTGCTGGGCATTTGTTTGCTTATCGACAAAATTTAATTGATAAATGCCACCTGCTTGTAACTGGTGTGCCGTCAAGGCGAAGGCCGCCACACCTTGTGGTGACACATTGACTTGTTGTCGCCGTTTCAGATGCGTTTCGGCCTGAATGGCAGTTGCCAATGCTGTCGTTGCTCGCGCACTACTCCCATAACCATGCAATAAAATAATTGTTTGGTGCCCTGCTGGTCGGGGAGCTTTTTGTGTTGCGACCCACCAGCCGATACTGGCTAGTAGTCCCATTATCCCCACTAGTAGCATCACCCATTTTGCACGATCTTTTGGCATTTGCCCACCTCATTTCGGCGCATTGACACGCTTAATCGATTGGGTCACTTTCATCAATTTGATTAATTTTATCGAAAACGCGGAATAAATTATCCATTTCGGTTAATTTATACTTGCGCGAGTTGCGATCGTAGACAATTTCAGATTGAATCGGTTCCCCAATTTGCAAATCATGTAAAAAATCACGAATTTCAGAAATATCCCGTTGCACAGTTTTTCGACCAATAAAAAACATGTCTTCGATCTCTTCAATCGACAAAGCTCGATGACTAATTAAAGCCGAATAAAGCCTTAAAATACGCTGTTTATCGTTAAATACTGTTTTCCGTGCTGCCATAATTTTCCCCAGGTTTAAATGTTAAATTTATTGTACCAAATAAAACAGATGTTCGGTACAATAAAGGTAAGCAATTTATCACGAAAGGTTGTCCTCATGTCTTTATTTGATTTCTTTAAAAAGAAAGCCACTACCGCGACACCAGAACCCACGCTAGTCCCCGACGACACGCCAATCACTTGGGAAAATACAACGGATCCTGATGACTTTTTTGAAGGGTATCAAGCCGCTGTGCAAGCGCTAACTGACGCCGGCAAACACGCCGCCGCAGAAACCCTACGGGCAAACGAACCCGCCTTACAACTGGCCTTTATTGACCGCTTTGAAGGCAAAACACAGGCCGATATCGCCAACATCAGCGATCTTGATGAACGGACAAACGCTGTCATTGCAGCTGTTAGCACCGTTCGTCGCTACAATCGGCAGATGTCTGTCGCTGTTCGTGCCCGTTTGGCCCAAGCCAAGAAAAACTTAATTGGAGAATAATATGCAGCTCACTGTGCCACTCGAAAATGGTCTTATTCCAGATAAATACGCTAAGTTCGCCCCAGCAGCGTATCGTACGCAAGATATGCCGACCACAAACTTTCCCATCACCATCACAGCTATTCCCGCCGGCACCCAATCCTTGTCGATTAGTCTGATTAATTATGACGCCATCCCCGTTGGCGGTTTTCCTTGGATTCATTGGTTAGCCGCCAATGTCCCTGTTGGTAATGTGCCGGAAGACTTGCGCGCAACTGGTCTGGCTGTTTCGGGCACCAACTCAACTTGGCATTTTGTCCAGAAGTGTCAACAACCGGCCAATCCGGCGATCAACCAAGCCTACATCGGCCCCATGCCACCGGATCAAACACACAACTACACACTGACCGTTTTTGCACTGGATACGCAACTGGATCTCCAAGACGGTTTCTTCTTAAATGAACTACGCACCAAAAGCCAAGGCCACGTATTGGATATGGCAATCGTAGAACTGCCCGCCCGCGCTTAACACCTCATCGAGGTGTTTTTTTATGCAATTATTTAGGATTATTCAAATCGTAATTGCATATTTATTGCATTTAAATACATAACGTTTTATGATTTAAAGCAACGACTCGGGAGGAAATGGTATGACTGAAAAACAACTCAAAGTGGCAATTGTTGGCGTCACCGGCTATGCCGGAATGGAATTATTGCGCTTGCTGCACTTGCATCCCTACGTAAAAATCGTCTCAATTCACCAGACAACTGACACACAGATCCCCATTGACCAAACCTTTCCCCATTTGCAATCACTGTATAAAATCACACCAACACCGGTTGATCCAGTGCATATTATGCAAAACGCCGATTTGGTTTTCTTCGCCACATCAAGCGGTGTGACCAAAACACTCGCCGCCCCCTTTATCGCGCGCCACTTTCCAGTGATTGATTTGTCTGGTGATTTCCGCTTAAACGCTAAAGACTACACCAAATGGTATCACCAACCCGCCGCGCCACAAGCGTTGTTAGACCAAGCCAACTACAGCCTCGCTGATTTTTACGACAATGATAAGCCTTACATTGCCAACCCCGGCTGCTACGCGACCGCTACCCTATTGGCTTTAGCACCACTGGCCCAAGCACAGTTACTTGATACGGACAGTATCGTCATCGATGCAAAAAGTGGTCTCTCCGGTGCTGGTAAATCACTCACAGCAGCAAGCCATTTCGTCACCGTCAATGAAAATATGATGATGTACAAACCCAACCAGCACCAACATTTACCAGAAATCATGCAACAGTTACAACGCTGGCAGCCCAGTCTAGCGCATATTCAATTCACCACCTCACTGCTGCCGATTAACCGTGGCATTTTCGTCAGTGCGTATGTGAAATTAAAACACCCCCTCACACCCGCAGCCATTGACGCCCTTTATCACCAGACTTACGCGGACAAGCCGTTCGTCCGCTTGATGCCATTGGATACCTTACCTGACATCAAACAAGTCGTTGGCACGAATTTCACCGATATTGGCCTCACCTATAATCCCATTACCCACTATCTCACGATTGTCAGCGTGCTAGATAACATGATTAAAGGCGCGGCCGGCCAAGCCATTCAAAATATGAATCACTTGTGTGACTTTGAGGAAACGACTGGCTTAAATCTGATTGCCCAATACGCCTAACCCAACAGCGAGGAAAATTCATGACCCAAACACTCAGCACCCCTTTCACCAGCTTATCGCACCCCAACATCGCTGCCCCTAAAGGCTTTCACGCTGACGGGCAACATGTTGGGCTCAAACACAAAGCCAAAGATCTTGGCTGGCTAATCAGCGACGTGCCCGCTGCGGTGGCCGGTGTGTTTACAACCAACCAAGTCCAAGCCGCCCCCGTCCAAGTGACCAAAAAAACCATTCAAAACGGCCAACTACAAGCGATCATTGTCAATTCCGGTAATGCCAACGCCGTGACTGGGCAAATTGGTTTGACGCACGCCAAAATGATGCAAACAACGACCGCGGACAAGTTGGGGATTGCGCCCAACTTGGTGGGGGTTGCATCAACTGGTGTTATCGGGCAAATA
>USIU01000030.1 GCA_900554745.1 uncultured Leuconostoc sp. | reverse complement strand
CCAGTGGCTGCGTGTTGTAGGGAACACAGATAAAAAGTTCCCTAGGGGAACTTTTTATTTTAAAAAATATTTTCGAGGATGACATCATGGCCAGAGAAATTAAGCGTAGCAAGCAAGCTACAAAGAATATTATTTTAGCAACGCAACATGCTGTTGCGGGGACAACACAGGTGACGCCAGAAGTCATTGAAGTGATTGCACAAATTGCAACGCAAGAAGTACCCGGTGTTTATTCAATGCGTGGTAAGTTGTCTGATCATTTTACCAATGCCTTTGGCTCAAATGCGCGGGGTAAAGGTGTCGAATTGACGCAAACTGAAGCTGGTTTGATGATCGATGCGTATGTGTTTTTGCAATATGGTGTGGCTGTGCCAAAGGTTGCGCTTGACATTCAAAATGCCATTCAATCTCAAATCACATCTATGACGGATTTGCACGTTGTGCAAACGAATGTCCATGTGAGTGGTATTGTGCCCGAAAAAGTAGCAAAGCAATTTGATCCTGATAATTTATTTGGGGAAACAGAAACAACCGAGGTGGCCGATTAATGGCGAATTTATCACGACATGAGTCACGTCAAGCAGCTTTTCAAGTGCTGTTTGCGCTTGAAAAAGACCCTAAAAGTAATAACATTGACAATCTTTACGATATCGTCTTAGAAGGTAAGGATTACGATGATTATTTGCCACGACTTGTTAATGGTGTTTTAGGGACAAAAGCTGACCTTGATGAACAGATTACGGCGCATTTGGCTACCGGTTGGGCAATTACTCGCATTAACAAAGCAGACCTTGTGATTTTGCGCTTAGCTATTTATGAATTGAACAATCAGTTAGTACCTTACAAGGTAGCGATTGATGAAGCATTGATTTTGGCGAAAACATTTGCTGATGAAGACGACCGTAAGTTTGTTAATGGGTTGTTAAAGCATTTTGCGCCAACTGATGCACCCAAGGTCGATTAGATCGTTAAAAGTCGCTTGGCGGCTTTTTTTCGTATCAAGCAATGATGCATCATGATGACAAAAGAATGGAGGAACGGGCATTAATCTGTCAGATCAATGCCTAAATAAAAAATGGCAATTTATGATTTAACCAAAACGCCGGCTGATAGTTACGATACGCATACACATCTTAATGATGATAAGCTGTTTCACGATGTGCCAGCCTATATTGGTCGTGCTAACGAATTCCGCGTGATGGAAATGAACATTGTGGGCTATGATGCTGTGGGGAATGCGCGCGCCTTAGAAATTGCCCAGGCACATGATAATATCTATGCGGTCCTAGGGTTTCAACCGGAAGACACCGTCGATTTTGATGCGGCAGCAGCGCAAACGCTTGAATTACAATTACAAGCCGATAAAGTAGTGGGGGTCGGGGAAACTGGCCTTGATTATTACTGGGAAACAGCCCCACACGATGTCCAAAAGCAAGCGTTTGAAACGCACTTGGCCTTGGCAAAAAAGTATGATTTACCCGTGATTATCCACAACCGTGATGCGTTTGACGATGTGTATGCGATGCTAAAGGCCAGTGGTGTCAAAAAAGGGGTTATGCATAGCTTTTCTGGGACGCCAGAACAAGCACTGGCGTTTGTTGATTTGGGGATGCATATCTCGTTTAGTGGGGTTGCGACGTTTAAAAAAGCAGCAGAAGTGCGTGAAGCAGCCAAAGCCGTCCCACTTGAACGGTTGCTCGTTGAAACCGATGCGCCTTATTTGGCGCCAACGCCATTTAGAGGTAAGGATAATGAACCGGCCTTTGTGAAATACGTGTTGGATTCATTGGCAGAAACACTCGAGATGACCCCTAAAGAACTAACGGAAATCACACGGACTAATGCGCACCGGCTGTTTTTAAATCATGACTGATAAACCCAAAATCAATGAAATGATTGTGGTCGAGGGGCGCTCAGACACGCAAAATTTGGCCCGCGCGGTGATTGCTGATACCATTGAAACGGGTGGCAGTGCCGTAACACCAGATGCGATGATGCGTGCTAAGCACGCCGCTAAAACGCGTGGGGTGATCATTTTGACTGATCCGGATTACAATGGGCAACGGATTCGACAAATCGTGTCAGCACACGTCCCCGAAGCCAAACATGCTTATATCACGCAAGATGCGGCCCGTGCCGCTAAAGATAATCCGCATAAGTCACTAGGAGTCGAACATGCCAAGCCGGCGGTACTCCGTGCCGCTTTGGCACAAGTGATGACACCGAAAGTGGCACAAACCAGTGATGTGGATCAACATTTTCTGTTACAACACGGGTTATTAAGTGGCCCACAGGCCCGGTTACAGCGGCAAATACTTGGCGAAGCGCTGCATATTGGCTATACGAATGGCAAACAACTGATGAAACGCTTGCACCAATTTGGCATTACCCAAGACCAAATACGGGCAGTATTACAAAGGACACAAGAACATGGCAGAGACAATTGATATTGCAAACCCAACGCGTACCCAGGCGATTTTAAATCAATATGGGTTACACGCCAAGAAGAAATTTGGGCAGAACTTTTTAACAGATTTATCCGTATTACATGGGATCGTTGATACTGCCGAAATTACCGCTGATGATAATGTGATTGAAATCGGTCCCGGCATTGGGGCGCTGACGGAGCAACTTGCTCGGCGTGCTAAACGGGTCTTAGCATTTGAAATTGACCCACAAATGGTGGCAGTGTTAGCGGATACCTTGCAACCTTATGATAATGTGAAGATCATCGAACAAGATATTTTAAAAGTTAATCTCCCAGAAATGATTGCAGCTGAATTTGGTGTTGGTGCGCGAGTGAAAGTGGTGGCTAACTTACCGTATTACATCACCACGCCGATTTTGATGCAGTTGCTACGGGCGAACATTGCTTGGGATAATATTGTTGTGATGATGCAACGGGAAGTGGCCGATCGACTAAATGCGGCGGTTGGCACCAAGGCTTATGGCGTATTAACATTGACGGTAGCTTATTTTGCCCAAGCAAAACTTGCGATTAACGTGCCAGCGTCATCCTTTAATCCAGCACCCAATGTTGACTCAGCTGTGGTGAAACTCACGCCACATACACCAGAACTTGTGGTTGAACAACCCGAACGCCTTTTTGGGGTCATTAAAGGGAGCTTTTCACATCGACGTAAGAGTCTTTGGAACAATATGCTCCAAACTTATGGCAAAGATCCGGCAACCAAGGACAAGATTACGGCGGCTTTTACCGCAGCTGATATTGCACCATCTGTGCGTGCCGAACGGTTGGATTTAACGCAGTTTACACAGCTGTATTTGGCTTTGCGCGCAGAGGGACTGACTCAATAAACGTATATTTTTTCGATTATAACGTGTAATATACAGTGTAATTTGCAATTGTGGGCATTTCATGCTAAAATGAGTTAAGTTTTTCACGAAAGGTGGTATAAAAATGCCAAGTAGTTTGCAAGACATCAAAACTGAGCTTGATGCCCATGTCGGAGAAGAAGTGACGGTTGTGGCACAAGCTGGCCGTAAGAAAATCACAGAACGTAGTGGTGTGTTACGGTCGACTTTTCCATCACTGTTTGTCGTGGAATTAGATGAGGATGCGAATTTTGAACGCGCATCTTATAGTTATACCGACATCTTAACCAATAACATTAACATTACATTTGCCGATTAAACAAAATGCCCGTAGGGGCTTTTTTTGTAGTGATGAGAAAATATTACGATGAATAGACAAGCATTTTATGCCGTTTTAACCTTGTTGTTGATTCCACTGGGCATCTGTCTCATTATTTTAAAAATGACAGTGCCCTCATCAGCACCGAAACATAGTCCAGTTCAGATTGTCACCGATCGGGTAGCTTATCAACAACTGGCCCAAGCCATTGTGGCAGATGATGGTGAAGTCACCGTTTTAGATGGTAAATTAGCAACGCCACAACAGAAAAAAAAATTTAAAGGTGCAGAGGTCGTTTTGGCGGATAACCACGCCAGTCCACTACTCACCCAACGGCAAAAATTGCACTTACATTCTAAAATCTTGGTCGCCAGTGATAGTTTTACCGGCCAAAGTGCTAACAATTACTGGTTGAGTCCCCAAGCGACGTTGCAAACAATTTCCCGCCTGTCGGATCTTTTAAGTGATTTGGATCCGCAAAATCGGGATTTTTATATTCGACAAAGTCAGCAACTTTTGGCGCAAACGCAGCCATTAGCTGATGGGATTGCGCGACTACAAGCTGAGCAAAATGTGCAATATTTAGCCACAAATCATGCCCAGCAAGTTTTTATGACCCAGCTTGGCTACCAGCCAGCACAAAAAGATCTGGGCACGGCGACGGCGACCGATTTCGAGACGTTAACTAAAAAAATGCAGGATCACACGATTCGCTTTGTGCTGACCGCCAGTCAAGATCAGTCGGAGCAGGATCAGCGGGTTATCCAGTTAGCGACACAATATCAAGTCCCAATCATCACGTTTAACCAAGTATTGCCGGCAGGTGAAAAAGTGTGGGATTGGCAACTGAATTTTGTGAACCAATTACAAGCAGCACTAAAACCAGTAGAGGGTGGAAAATAATGGGCATCATTGAAACAAAAGATTTTGGCGTGCGTTATGGTGACAAGGTCATTTTTTCAAACGCAAATATCGACATCCCAAAGGGCCGTTTTTTTGCGATTTTAGGCGAAAATGGCGCGGGCAAAACCAGTTTTGTCAAAGCGTTGATCGGGCAAAATGTTCAAACGTCTGGCCAACTTTCACGGCAGGCTAAGCGAATCGGCTTTGTCCCGCAATTTCGAGACATTACCCGTGACTATCCTTTGCAAATTTCGGAATTTGTTGGCTTGACTTTCAACCGTGGTTGGCGTTTGTGGTGGCAAACTAAAGAAAAACAAGCCATTCAGGCGGCGTTGTCGCGGATGGATTTGCTAGAGATTGCCAACCAACGCTTAGGTTTGGCCTCTGGTGGACAAAAACAGCGCGCTTTTGTGGCCCAAGCCCTAGTCCAAAAACCAGATTTGTTGATTCTTGATGAATCAACGGCGAGTTTAGATCATGAACATAAAGTGCAATTGCTCAAAACAGTCCAACAGTTACAAAAAGAACAACAACTCACTATTTTATTTATTACGCATGAATTAAAGTTGATCTCACAATTTGCGGATGGGTACCTGTTGTTTGAAAATGGTCAGGTAACGCAGGGGGATAGAGCAGCTTTGCAAACTTTGACACACCAGATGACGCAGGTGCAAGATGCACACGTGCGCGAAGAAGATGAGGTACATGATGTTCAATTATGATTTTATGCAAAATGCGTTTATGGCGGGTACGGTCGTTAGCATTGTTGCGGGCATTGTTGGGACGTTTGTCGTGGCGCGTAATTATGCATTTCTGACACATAGCTTAAGTGAAATTGCGTTTGCTGGGGCTGCTTTTGGTTTGTTTGTGGGGTGGCCAGCACTGTTAGGGATGATGGCGGCCACGAGTGTTTCTTCCTTGGCCATTGGCGCATTAGAGTCTGGTTACACCAAACGTGATAATGTCACAAGTGCCATATCGGCATTAGCGATTGGTTTAGGGATTCTCTTTTTAGCTTTAGGACATACCAGTACGACGGCTGCGACTGGCATTTTGTTTGGGTCAGTGCTGGGCATTAGTCGGCAAGATCTATGGCTATTGCTAGGTTTAGCAGTTTTTGTCATTGTGGTGTTATTGTTTAATTATCGCGCCTTACGGCAACTTGCTTTTGACGAAGCGGGGATGTTTCTGCAAACGCGTCGCCAAAAGGCAGTGCGCTATATTTTCCTGATTACAATTGCCTTATCGGTGAGTATTTCATCACAACTCGTTGGCTCCCTATTAATCTTTGTTTTGGTCACGTTACCAGCCGCAAGCGCAAAATACTATGTGACCACAACAGTGCGACTGATGGGACTAGCGATTGTGTTTGCGCTATTTGGTACTTGGGCTGGGTTGACGTTAGCCTATTTGACAGATTTACCCACGAGTTTCTTCATTGCGATGATTGAGGTGATCATTTATTTGACGTCAGTCTGGCAATTCAAAAAGAATGCCTAAATACCGAACATTGAATCGCTTTTGATGTTATAATTATTGTTAAATATTAATAAAGGAGAATATGTGCTAAGTTTGTTTTAGCACAACGATATATTATGAAAACACGTCGTTCTGATCGACTGGTTGATATGGCACGCTATCTGCTTGAACGCCCACGGACATTGATTTCTTTGTCTTATTTTGCCAAACGTTATGATTCAGCCAAGTCTTCCATCTCTGAGGATCTGTCAATTATCAAAAGAACGTTCCAAGAGCGTGGGACTGGCTTACTCGAAACGGTTCCTGGCGCAGCTGGGGGTGCGCGTTTTGTGCCCTACATGACGGAAGAAGAAGCCAAGGAATTTATTGAACAAATCCGACAAGATGTCGATGATGAAACGCGTGTTTTACCTGGTGGTTATGTTTATCTATCAGACTTGCTAGGCCGCCCAGATATCTTGCGCCAAGCAGGCCGTTTAATTGCCACGCAATATTTGCGTGATAACATTGACGCGGTCATGACTGCTGCAACCAAAGGGGTACCGTTGGCGCAAGCCGTAGCTGAACAACTGAATGTACCATTTGTGATTGTGCGTGACGATGCTAAAGTAACGGAAGGTCCAACGGTATCGGTGAACTATTTGACAGGATCATCTAAGCGGGTTGAAAAAATGGAATTGTCACGTCGTTCGTTACGGACCGGTTCGCGTGTCTTGATTGTCGACGATTTCATGAAAGCAGGCGGTACAATTCAAGGGATGCAAACGTTGGTGAGCGAATTTGACGGGACGGTTGTTGGGACAGCGGTCTTTGCAGAAGGTCGCTCGGCAACACGGTTGTTGGATCGTTTCACATCATTGTTGCATGTGGATACGAATCTCAAGAACGGGGCGCCAATTTTGGTGACAGCTGGTAATTACTTAGAAGAGATATATAAACACGAGGCTTAATTTTTCATGAATGATGACGTAAATGTATTGGTTTTGGCAGCCGGTCACGGCTCACGGATGCGCTCAACCACGCCGAAAGTATTGCATCGGGTTGCTGGGAAGACGATGATTGACTGGGTTTTAGATGCGGTGACACCGTTAACGCAAAATCAGCCAATTACGGTGATTGGTGTTGGTGCGGAAAGTGTTCAAGCGCATGTGGGCGACCGCAGTGACTTTGTCCTACAAACCGAACAGCTAGGGACGGGACATGCGGTACAGCAAGCACAAGCTAAGTTGGGTGATCGGCGTGGTGTGACGTTAATTATGTCAGGGGACACGCCAATGTTTCGCCCAGAAACGCTAGCTGAATTTATTCAGACCCATCAAAATTCTAAAAACGCTGTGACAGTACTCACAGCCATCGCTGATGATCCAACTGGTTATGGGCGGATCGTCCGCGCTGATGATGACACGGTTTTAAAGATTGTTGAACAAAAAGATGCCAGTGTCACGGAACGTCGTATTCAAGAAATTAATACCGGTGTTTATGTGTTTGATAACCAGTTATTGTTTGAAGCGTTATCACAAGTGAAAAATAACAACGCGCAAGGCGAATATTACTTGCCAGACACGTTGGATATTTTGCGTCAATCTGGCCATCAAATTGGGGCGCACACGTTGCAAGATTTCACAGAATCACTGGGAGTTAATGATCGTGTTGCGTTAGCCGTTGCTAATCGCGTGATGCATGAACGGATTAATCATCAGCTAATGGTAGCCGGCGTTGAATTACTTGACCCGACGAATACTTATATTGATGCGGATGTGACAATTGGTGCGGATACAATCGTTGAAGGTGGTGTGACGATTTTGGGGCACACCACGATTGGGCGAGATAATGTCATTACCCAAGGTTCACGTATTGAAGACAGTCAAATTGGTGATGGCAATGTGATTACTGCTTCACATCTTGAATCAGCGGTTTTGGCTAATCACACAACAGTCGGCCCATACGCTCACTTACGGCCAAAAGCGGTACTCGGTGAAGCGGTTCATGTTGGTAATTTTGTCGAGGTTAAACAGGCCACATTAGCAGCCAACACTAAGGCTGGCCATTTGACTTATATTGGCAATGCCGATGTAGGGGAAGCGGTTAATATCGGTGCTGGAACCATTTTTGTGAACTACGACGGCGTTAACAAGTTCAACACCACGGTTGGTGATCGCGCCTTTATTGGTTCAAATACAAAGTTGGTGGCGCCGGTGACGATCGCCAATGAAGCCATTACGGCGGCTGGGTCAACGATTACAGCGGATGTCCCAACCCATGCCATGGGCATTGCACGGTCACGCCAAGTGAATAAAGCTGATTTTTGGGATCGGATGCCACATAAATAAGCGGTGATCTCATCAAAACGTCCTGGATCAAGCTGATGGCACAATCCAGGACGTTTTTTATGTTAAGATATGAGTATTAAAATTAGGGGCAAAAATATGGAAATCACCGGTGAACGCGCATTAGAAAATATCACTGAATCGCAGATGTTCACGTTGGTCGTTGCACAACCAGATCAGGACAATATCGCCTTAGACGTGCTTTTTGATGCCCTCGATACGCATATTGCCGATCCGAATTTCATCCAGTTAGCACTCACGATTAATGGCGGTATTGCAGCAGGTGGCACGACGTTAAGTTTGGAAACCAACGTCATTAACTTACCACAACGTTATACGACGCAGCTTAAAAAATTAATCTGGCCCGAAAAACCAGATAACGCGGTGAACTTGTACATGATTGTTGAAAATCCGTTGGTGAGTCAATCGCAATTAAAAATTGCTTTGGCTAGCTCGGTGACTACTTATCAAGATGATCCGGATAGCGTGAAAGCAAAAATTGCGCAATGGTTTGATGCACAATTACAAGTGATTATTACCCAGCAAGCAGCTGAAGATGCAGTTGAGGCCGAAGCCGATATGGCAACGGATTAAGTCTGGTATAGTATGTGACCTGTGATTGGCAAACGTTGTGGGTCTGTCTGACAGGTGAATTCTAGGATATGAGGGGCAGTTGTCGTTTTGACGCTATCAAGATAGCTTAAATCATAGACCGCGATGACGTATTGTGCTAATCATTGTTTGGTTTCATCGGCAAATGGCGACACTAGAATGTTGGGTTGACGGAATTGAAAAAAATGCATTTTTTTGAAAAAAAGTGTTGACATCATATTCGTATTCTGGTATTATAATAGTATGCGATGAGTCGAAGCGCTTGAAAGATTAGCGCCGAAGGCGGCCTGCTGTGTTAAATCACAAATCTCGGATAGATGCAGGTGTAAATGGTGGTTGTGGAACCCCATTTTCTCACCATGACTAACAGTGCTTGCACTGTGGTGACGCGACTTTGCTGTTGGTGTGACCACCAATAGTCGCCCGTAAGAGCGAATCTTACATGCCAAACTAACACCTAACTTCGGTTAGGTGTTTTTTAGTGCTTTCAAATCAGGTAACGTATGATGCAGCAGGGGGCACGGGCATGTTAGAACAATTTGAACAAGTGAAAGTTATCTTAAGTCAGAAAAAAAGCTGGTTGCTGCTTGTTTTAGTCATCATAGGGGGTGTCGTGTTGTGTTTTGTGAATTGGCAGCCGAGTGATAACGTCGCAATCGGTAAAACACTGTCAAGTCAGGCAACAATGCGTTCGACTGATCAGAAACAGCCGAAGCAGTCGCAACAGGCTGAAACGAAAATTTTAGTTGATATTAAAGGCGCGGTGAATCAGCCAGGTGTTTATGATGTCAGTCAACAACCACGTCTTCAAGCAGCCGTGGCTAAAGCTGGTGGCTTGACTGAACAAGCCGAAATGGCAAATGTTAATTTGGCACAGAAACTCACTGACGGTCAAATGGTCTATATTCCAACAAAGGGTGAACGATTAAGTACGCCTGCAACAACCACATCACAGGCGTCGCAAGAGAAAGTTAATTTAAATACGGCTACGGTAGCAGAATTACAAACGTTAGAAGGTGTGGGTGAAAAGAAAGCTGAGCAAATTATTGCTTATCGTGAAGCAAATGGCGGCTTTAAGCAAATTACCGATTTAAAGGCAGTTTCTGGGATTGGTGAGAAACGTTTTGAAGCGTTAAAGGATAAATTAACTATCTAATGAAAAGTCGTGATTTGTTGATTGTTAGTCTCAATATTGCAGCGATAAGTGGTTGTGTTTATCGTTTGAGTGCCGTCACAGTAGTGTTATGGTTATTAGCCGGTTGTCTATTTTGGTTGCGTGTGCGTAGGTATCGGGTCATGTTATGGCTAGGGATTGGC
>USIU01000029.1 GCA_900554745.1 uncultured Leuconostoc sp. | reverse complement strand
ACATCACGTTGACAGTGACTGATGCCGCCAAGGAATACTTGATTGAACAAGGCTATGACGAAGCAATGGGTGCACGTCCACTTCGTCGTGTGATCGAACAACAAATCCGTGATCAAGTCACTGACTTCTACCTTGAAAATCCTGAAGAAAAGCACTTGCGTGCTGACTTGGTTGACGACAAGTTGGTTATTTCCGCTTTGACTGACAATGATGTCGTGAACGAAGATGAAGAACTTCGTGAAGCTTCAGATGCTGAAGCTGATAAGGGCGAAGCTAACAAGGGTGAAGCTCGTCAAGGTAAGGATCACAAGGATCGTAAAGACCATAAAGACCACAAAGGCAAGGCTGATAAGAAGTAATTAGCTGTGCGATAAGTCGACAACTCGTAAGGGTTGTCGGCTTTTTTTATGGTCAGAAGAAAGCTAAGGGCATGATTAGGCATGCTATAATAAAATGACTAAACCTAAAGGATGCAAAGATGATTATTCAACATGCGATGCTACATATTCTAGACACGAATACAGGCAATCTTATCGCGTCACAAGGGGAGATGCCGTTAGACAACGTCGGGGTGCAAGACTATATTGATCAGTTGGTCGCCAAAGTATCGGCTGGGGATGTGAAACAGGGCACCTTAACGCCTCAAGATTATTTAGCAACGATGCTGGCTAAGCCTGATTTTGCTGAAATGACGACCGTGTTAGCGACAAAGTTATTTGAGATTATTGCGGCGAGTGACAGTATCCCCGCTGGGGACGTGCTGAGTTTTTTGGCAACATCAGATGAGGGACCAATTTTTGGCTTACTTAAGCTAAATTTTTCGCCACGTTATGCTCATGCGGTGACTTATATTGATGATCAGATGGTGAACAATTTGGTGTTGAACCAAACGGTTTTACCAGCTAGTAGTCAAACCGTTGATGAGGCGATTATTGTTAATTTAACGACACAACGTTACCAATTATTAGAGAAACAGTATGTGATTGACGGTCATCGTTGTGCTTATTTTTCAGAAAAGTTTCTGGCCTTGACGCCGGAAATTTCATTGAAAGAAAATATTCAAACCATTAAACGGACGGTAAAAGCCGTGGCCGAAAAATTTGATGATATACCAACCCATGAAGCCTTAGCAACGACGCAGGCCGTGATTTATGACGGTTTATCAACGGGACAGATTGATACGACAGCCATTGCTGAACAAGTTTTTCCGGATAATGTGACCGCCCAAGCACAGTATCAGGCACAGTTAATTGACAAATCAGTGGCACCAAAAGTACCGGTCGATAATACGCCGAAGTATGAAAAGAAATATCGGGTACAAAAATTTAAATTAGACTCAGGGATTGAAGTAGCTATTCCAATGGCGGTCTATCAAGATCGCTCAAAAGTTGAATTTATCAACCATGATAATGGGACAATCTCGCTGGTGATTAAAGATATTGAACAAATTGCCAACAAGTTTTCAGGTTGAAATGGGCAGGCATTGGGTAGCGCGTGATTGCCTGCTATAATGAAGAAAATAAGACACGGTAAGAAAGGGCTAAGTTATTCGTAACTTGGATAAAGCGTACAATGCCATACGAAGATTCTTATGTTGCAAAAATTCGTGAACGGGTCGGGCATGATTTTGAACTAGTGATGCCGACAACTGATGTGGTGATTGAAAACCCACAAGGCGAATTGTTGATGATCTACAATCGTGATTTTGCTGGTTGGGCTTTTCCTGGTGGTTATGTCGAACCAGAATTGTCATGGCAAGAAAACGCTGCACGGGAAGTTGCGGAAGAGGCCGGGGTGACAGCTGATCCGAAAAAATTACAGTTGATTGGGACAGTGTCAGGGAAGCAATTTGTCGCCCATTATCCGAACGGTGATCGCGCGAAACTTTACACCAATGTTTTTCATTTAACAGATTGGACGGCCGAACAAGTCGCTATTGACGATACGGAAATTGATGCCAAAAAGTGGGTATCGCCCCAGACCATCGATCATATGCACCTCACGTTTGCCGGACAAGCGGTGTATCGTTTATTTAGACAATATCAGGCAACTGGTGTTGTTCAAAGTTTGACACTTGATTCAGCCTTACAGCGCTTTGTGGATGCACAAAACGGTGAAATTGTTGGTGTTAACACGTATGCTGATGCGCTGGCCGAATTAAGTCAGGGTG
Source organism: uncultured Leuconostoc sp. (assembly GCA_900554745.1). Lineage (GTDB taxonomy): Bacteria > Bacillota > Bacilli > Lactobacillales > Lactobacillaceae > Leuconostoc. Next base: position 8,226 of record USIU01000029.1, on the reverse strand, counting down.
AAAAACAGACACATTGGATGTGGTATGTGTTACCGCAATTGCGCGGATTGGGTAAAAGTGAACGCGCCACTTATTATGGCTTAGCGGATGCCAAAGAGGCACAAGCTTATTTGACAGATCCAGTACTTCGGACGCGTTTAGAGGCAATTGTCGCCACGACGCTGGCATTGGCAGGTAACGATCCGGTGACTATGTTTGGCGCAGTAGATGCACCAAAGTTCCAAGCCAGTTTGACACTATTTAATCAAGTGGCGCCAGAGACGCCCCTTTACCAACAAGCACTTGATAAATACTTTAATGGTGTCCAACACGCTGAAACATTGGCCTTGTTAGCATAATCAAAAAGCATGCTGCGGCATGCTTTTTGATTAAGCGCCCGTATAATCTGGGGCGAGTTTATTGACTGGTGGCGTAAATTCCCGCATTGATTCAGCCAAATGGACAAAGTTGGTGACCAAACGATGGTTAGGTGCTTGCGTACCATGTTTGTCCGCAAGATCCGCGATCCAACCGTTGATATAATCGACTTCTGTTGGTCGACCCTTTACAAAGTCTTGGTACATGGAAGGGAAATGGAGTGGGTTAGCCACGTTTGAGACGTAGTCCACTTGTGCGACCATGTCGTCACGACTTTCAATGAGTTCAATACCAGCGGCTTCAGCGGCATCATAAGCTTCGTTAATGAGTGGCCGTGCCACACCTTCAAGGAAATTGTCATATGCCATGAGTTGCCCCATTCGGGATTGGAACATGGTGGCAATCGAATTTTCAACGGCATTGAAGAAAACTTTAGTCAGCAGTGTCCCCATGAAGTTTTCGGTATAACTTGGGTTTAAATGTGCCGCTTTAAAGTCAGCTAGGAGCGCATCCATGGTAGCAGAAGGCTTTTCTGTCAAATTGGCATAGACAGATGAGCCAGCGCCTTCAGCGCCCATGAAATCCACATCACCAAAGTCGTTTAGGACAGTGGCAATCATAGCTGTCCCGCCAATAATGTGTTCATCATCGAAATATTGCTGTAGTTTTTCAATGTGACCCATCCCGTTCATCGCGCCTAAAGCGGTTTGACCAGGCTTGAATTTGGGTGCCAAGCGATCAAGCGTATCTTGTAACTGCATTTGCTTCATGAAGAAAATCCAGACGTCGGGTTCACCATCATATTCCTCCGGTGAGAAAATATTAATTTTAATTTCATGGCGATCCTTGTGATCACGTGATTTCCAAACTTTGTCACCCTGTGCACGGATTTTATCTAAGCTCGACTGCGTAGGTTCCACAAAGTCAACGGGTACGCCGGCATTTTCCTGAAGGAGAATACCGTATCGCAATCCCATTGCGCCTGCACCAACTACTGCATATTTCATCGTATTAATCTCCTATCGTCATATAATGACATTATTCTAATAGTTATCACATTTTAAGTCAAGGGTATTTTTAATCTTTTCGGCTATGAACATTGTGAAATTTACCGTATAATAAGAGGTAGAGTGCATGTTGCACGTTTTTAATAGAGGAAGTTAAAATGTCTAAAGAAATTTATTTAACAGGTGATCGACCAACGGGGAAGTTACACATTGGTCATTATATTGGATCATTGAAAAATCGTGTGGCAATGCAAAATTCAGGGGACTATGAACCATTTGTGATGATTGCTGATACACAAGCCTTTACCGATAATGCGCGTAATCCAGAAAAAATTCGGCAATCTCTAACAGAAGTTGCCTTGGATTATTTGGCGGTTGGGATTGATCCGGCAAAAACCACTATTTTTGTGCAATCACAAATCAAAGGGTTGTTTGAACTGACTGAATACTTTATGAATTTGGTGTCGGTGGCGCGTTTACAACGTAATCCGACTGTGAAAGCAGAAATTTCACAAAAAGGTTTTGGGGAGGGAATCCCAGCAGGATTTCTAACATATCCGGTGTCTCAAGCAGCCGATATTGCTATTTTCCGCGCCACAAAAGTGCCGGTTGGGGATGATCAGGAACCGATGTTGGAACAAGCGCGTGAATTGGTGCGGTCATTTAACAATGCCTACCAATCTGATGTCCTTGTTGAACCAGTCGGTGTCTTTCCACCGAAGGGACAAGGGCGTTTGCCGGGTATTGATGGCAATGCCAAAATGTCTAAGTCATTGGGTAATGGGATTTACATTTCTGATGATGCAGATACTTTGGCTAAAAAAGTGAAAGCCATGTATACGGATCCTTTGCATATCAACATTGATGATCCTGGGCATGTTGAAGGCAACGTTGTCTTCACGTACCTTGATATTTTTGACCCTGACCAAGAACGCGTGGCTGAATTAAAGGCACACTATACGGCTGGTGGTCTAGGTGATATGAAGCTTAAAAAGCATTTAATCGACGTGATGGAAGCTGAAATGGCGCCGATTCGTGAACGACGGGCAATGTTTGCCCAAGATATTCCGGCAGTGCTGGAAATGCTGAAAGCTGGATCAGAACGCGCTAATGTCGTGGCAGAAGCCACGATGAAAGATGTCCGTCATGCGATGGGCATTGACTATTTTGGATAAGACATGTAAAAAAGCACCAAGCTCTTTTGCTTGGTGCTTTTATTGTGCTGTTGTGTCACTTTCATCGCTGCTATTATCGCCAACTGGGCGTAATGAAGCCGCAATATTGGCGAGACTTGATGGAATTTTACCACCATAAGGCCGGCCGGTTTTTTCGGCCTTAAGCCCGAGCGCTTTTCGCGCAAGGTCGGTCACCCGTTGTTTCTCCTTTTGTGGAATGACTTCATAAGACACATCGTTACCGTCAGCGTCAGGATAATTAGTGGTTACCCCTTGCATATGTTCGGTAGTAATATGATTTTTGGCCTGAATATATTTGCTAGCCATGGTTGTCATATCACCAAACGTGAGGTCGGTTCGGACATTTTTAGAAATGGTTGCCATGAACTTGTCGTTGAGTAGACTCGACACATTGGCTGACTTTTTGATTAGGCCTTCTAACACGAGACGTTGCCGTTGTTGACGCCCATAATCACCGGTCGGGTCACCATAACGCATCCGTGAAAAGGCCAAAGCCGCATCCCCGTTCATGACTGTTTTTGATTCGGACCAAGTGACGCCATTATCGTCAGAATGCTCATATTTGGGACTATCTTTGTGGAACCGGTAGAGATTTGGCCCGTAATTGTGAGCAGTTTCTTGACTATAGGTGAAATCAAGTGGCGACTTCACGGTAATACCACCAACTTGATCCACCATCGTTGCTAAACCGCCCATGTTGACTAACGCATAATAATCAATCGGAATGTTTAAAAAGGACTCAACCGTCTTGATTGATGTCGCCGTCGAACCAAAGGCATAAGCCGCATTCAACTTTTGTGGGAACGTATTTTCGTAACCAACAATGGCCACCATGGCGTCACGTGGGAGTGAAATCAGGGTTGTTTTTTCGGTTTTCGGGTTGATGATTAGTAACATCATAGAATCAGTACGACCACGGTAGGTACGGCCCAATTCACCAGTGTCCGTCCCATATAATAAGACGGAAATCGGCCGACCGCTTTTAATCACTTTGGAAACGTCACGAGATTTGGTGAGACCGGCACCAGCATATGATTTATCGATGACACCCTTGGTGTTGTGGATAGTTAACCAGGCAAAGCCGCTGATAGCAAACACAATCACGGCAATACTGATAAAAATCAGGTTGCGCAGCTTGTGATTGGGCACATGGTATCGGTGCGCCCGTGATTCTGATTGGGGATCCATATGAATAAGTCTCCTAAAATGTTGCTAGATTGGGTTATCACAGTTAAAAATATCATAACATGTGAAGATAAAGGCAAGTTTAAAACATGACAAGATCATGGATTTAAGCAAATGATACTGGTTATAATGGTACAATTATTGTGATCAACAGACAAGGGAGTTAATAGAATGTTAATTCAGTCCGATAAATTGAGAAAATTCCTTATGCTGATTTTTATGGGATTATTTCTGATTGTAGCTATCCAAGTGCGTTTTAATTTACTATTCATGCATGTGATGAATGATGGCGCAGAATTAGCGGTACAGCATTTCATACCACAAGTGGTGCAACAAGGCATCCTGGTTACCGCCTTGTTAAACCATTACTGGCTGGCCATTTTAGTGATGGCCGGTATTGCGGCGTTACTCGCTTTAATCGATTATAAAATTGCGATGGGCTGGTTCGTGGTGACACAAATTTTAGTGATGATAGTGGTGGGCTTATTATCAACTGTGTTAGCTGTTTATTGGGATCATGGGCTTAAAATGGGGGCTATGATGCCTGATCTCTTGTTGATTTGGTGGTTTCAGATTTTGGCTGTCATGGCTGTTATTTTGGTGCCACGTGTGACCCCTGAGCGGCGATGGCAGTGGGGAATGCAAGCATTGGTCGTGCTGATTTGGTGTTTGTTGGCGTTAGACCGTATGCAACAAAATGGGATGCCGTTATCGAGTGTGCTTGGCGCGATCTGCTTTGGGTATTTTTGGTGGCAGTTGTGTGAACAGCAATATCGTCGGCATGCTAAGCATTGGCGACATGTTTTAAAAATTGACACCTTAATTTAAAGATGATATGATATTCAAGTTATCAAAGAGGTTGCAACCAACATGAGTAACGTAAATGAGTTCGCCAAGAACAGTGATTTTACGTGAAAGGGGCGGTTGCCGAAATTTCGCGCAAGGCAGCGTGAAATTGGGCTAACAACGAATAGTTGTTAGACTGTCACGGCGACGTGGTGTGCTTTGAAAAGTTACGATAAAATAACTTTTTGGACCTCTTTCTGTTGATAAGAAAGGGGCTTTTTATTTGCCCCGATGAGGGAGAATGTTAATGGCAGAACATAATGGTGAGATGAAACGTAATCTCAAGACACGGCATGTGTCAATGATTGCTTTAGGTGGTTCAATTGGAACCGGATTGTTTGTTGCTTCTGGTGCAACAGTTGCACAAGCTGGCCCGTCAGGGGCCATTGTTGCCTATCTGGCAATTGGTGTCATGGTCTATTTCTTAATGACCAGTTTGGGTGAAATGGCAACTTATTCACCCACGTCGGGCTCTTTTTCTGATTATGCAGGGCGCTATGTTGATCCGGCACTGGGATTTGCGATGGGTTGGAATTACTGGTTTAACTGGGCCATTACCTTAGCCGTCGATATTGTGGCCGTTGGTTTGGTGTCGAACTTTTGGTTTCCGCAGACCCCATCTTGGATTTTTTCAGCGGTGGCCATGGTGTTTATTTTCTTGATTAACCTCTTTTCCGTAGGTGCCTTTGGTGAGACAGAATTTTGGTTATCAATGATAAAGGTGATCACGATTATTGCCTTTTTGATTGTGGGTGTTGCCACAATTTTTGGCATTATCCATTCAGACGTTAACGTGATGAAAAATCTATCCGTTGGTTACCACGGCTTTGTCGGTGGTCCGCAAGCTATTTTATCAGTCTTTGTTGTGGCTGGTTTCTCTTTTCAAGGGACAGAGTTAATTGGGATTACGGCTGGAGAGGCTAAAGATCCAGAAAAGTCTGTGCCTAAAGCCATTAATCAAGTTTTCTGGCGCATTTTGCTTTTCTATATCATGGCGATTTTCGTGATTTCAGCTTTGGTTTACTACCGTGACCCACGTTTGTTGAGTGCCTCAACACAAAATATTGCAGAATCACCGTTTACAATTGTCTTTAAAAATGCGGGAATTGCCTTTGCGGCAAGTTTGATGAACGCGGTTATCTTGACGTCAATTGTATCATCAGCTAACTCAGGGTCTTACGCCTCAACGCGGATGTTGTATGCGATGGCGCGTAAGGGTGAAGCCCCAAAGATTTTTGCAAAATTGTCGACACGCGGCGTACCAGTAGCAGCGCTTTTCTTGACAACAGCGATTGGTTTGTTGGCTTTCATTTCAAATACTAAGGGTGGATCAGTGGCCTATACTTGGTTGGTGAACGCTTCTGGTTTGACCGGGTTTATCGCTTGGGTTGGCATTGCGTTATCACATTACCGTTTCCGTCGTGCCTACGTTGTACAGGGAAAAGATTTGAATGCGTTGAAGTATAAAGCAAAGTGGTTCCCATTTGGGCCATTATTTGCGTTAGTGATTTCAATTGGTGTGATTATTGGTCAAGATCCGGCAAGTTTTTCAGAATTTAACTTAGAGAAACTTGCGGTGACTTATCTATCAGTACCGCTCTTTGTGATATTATACGTTGGCTACAAAATCCGTCACAAAACACGCATTATTAAATTGGAAGATGTCGATTTGACACAACAGAAGTAATCAAAAATCCTATGTCTTAAACAATTAAGGCATAGGATTTTTTAGTGTTGCTTTTTAAACATTAAAGTATTATGATACTTACATTAGTAAAAGGAGGTATTACTCATGTTTAAAGAAAATATTGACCAAAAAGCAGCACGTAATATTCTCATTCTCAGCCTGATTATTTAGTGATAAACAGTGGTTGAGATTTTTCGGACGCTGTTGATATAAACAGTGTCTGGGGCGATTTAACGATAACACGTCAAAGCTATCCAGCAGTATAACTGGATAGCTTTTTTATTTTAATTTAGGAGTGTATATGAAAAGAAAATTAGTTGTTGCTGGTAGCATTGGTTTGGCTGCGGTTGTGATTGTGAGTGTTGTACAATTTAAAAACACCCATGCTAGTCAAAAAGTGCTACAAACGATGATGATGTCAGAACCAGTGACTATGAATCCTGTTATGACAACAGATATCTATTCAGGGCAAGCACAAGATCAGGTTTATGAAAGCTTTTATCGGTATGATGGCGATAAAATCGTCCCTGCAATGGCGACACAAATTGTTAAGCCTTCAGAAAATGACACGGTTTACACGTTTAAAATTAGACAAAACGCAAAATGGTCTAACGGGGATCCAGTTACGGCACAGGATTTTATTACTGCGATCCAGAAAATGACTGATCCAAGAACTAAATCACAAGCTTCAGCTGATGGTATTGCTGTCATGAAAAATTATGATGCTGTCCATAAGGGCACGATGTCGCCTGATCAAATTGGTGCTAAGGCTTTGGACCAACGTACCGTTCAAATCACTTTAACTAAACCAGTCCCTTGGTTTAATCAGTTGGCCACGACAATTTTACCGGTTGATACTAAAAAGTACCAATTATGGGGTGATAAATATGGGACGGCTTCAAATTATATGGTGACCAATAGCGCCTACCAAATGCTTGGTTGGACGGGTACGAATACAAGTTTCACGTTCGAAAAGAATCCGTATTATTGGCACGCTGATCACGTGCGTATTGCTAAAGTTAAAACACGTGTCATTAAGACACCGATGACAGCTGCTGGTGAGTTTAAGAATCAGCATCTAGACATTGCGCAATTATCTGATAACTATATTGCGACTTATAAGAAACAATCTAATTATCATGCTGTGCCACAAGCAATTGTTCGTGGTTTGTACTTTAATGAGACCGCTTCAAAAACAAATAGTCAAAACTTGCGACAAGCTTTTGGGTACCTGATTAATCGGGATGAAATTACGCAAAGTGTGATGAAAGATGGGTCATTACCACAATCTAATGCAGTACCACAGGGCGTGATGAAAAATGCGTCGACCGGTCAAGACTTTACAGATAACGCTGGCGTTCAATTTCGTATGAATAAACAGAAAGCCAAAGCGGCTTGGGCAACTTATTTGAAAGAGACTGGTCAGCATGAAGTCAATTTATCGATGACTTTTGATAATGATCCAACAAGTAAAGCAGTGGGCGAATATATCCAATATACGGCGGAACATGCCTTTCCTGGCTTAACCGTTAATACAAAATATGAACCACATAACCAAGTAGTATCAGATGTGTTAAAACAGAATTTTGATCTGGTTAATATCGGCTTAAGTGTCAGCATTGCAGATGCCTCATTTCCGTTGAAAATTGGTCAAACGGGCTACGGTTTGAACTTCTCAAAAGTTTCTGATCCAACGTATGATCAATTATTGACGCAGGCGAATGATATGGTAACTGATCCCACAAAGCGATATCAACTTTTACAAGCAGCCAATCAATACTTTACGCAGACGAAAGCTTATATGGTCCCCCTTTATCAGCCAATCACTGCTAATGTTGTGGCAAAACGGGTAGGGGGTTTTCGAGCCAATGCCTTCCATACAGCGAATTATCAAGATATGTACTGGCAGTAACAGTGTTTTAAAACAAGAGAGGAATTGATCATGACA
>USIU01000028.1 GCA_900554745.1 uncultured Leuconostoc sp. | reverse complement strand
GAATAGACCGTGAGGAGCTTCATGGTCCAATCCAAATCACGACTACTCAAGTTACCATAGGCGTCAACAACCGATGCAATCACTGCTACCGCCAAATCAGCCATGTGCTCCGCTTGACTAATTTCGACGCGGACATCGTCAATATGCTCAATTTCAAAATTAGACAACCTATCTTCAAAGTCGAGCTTAAAGGTATCTAACATCACATGATTATTAGCCAGTGAGTTTTGGATATAAATCATCTGAGTCTGCAAACGCAACAAGTCATTCATTTGCTTTGTTGTGCGTTTTTGATGACCAAATTGTGATTGAATTACCCGCCGCTTGCGATTAATTTCAGTAATTTGTTCGACATAGCGCATCATCAGCGTATATAAACCCGTCATCACAAAGTCAATGGCACTAATATCTTCATCAGCTGCCCGTTCTTGCCGGTTTTCCGGCGCTAATAGTACTGCTTGGACATAGTCCGTAACGGTATGTGAAAACGTATATAAATCACCGTGCGCAAATAAAATCCCAATTGGTCGTGTTTCCACTGCATCATTGTGATATGAAATCACGTCAATCACCATCAAGGCTTCCTCAGCCGCCGCATCATACTCCATGCGGACCGCTTCGTTATGGTCAACAGCATAACCAATCATTTCATGGGTTAATTGATGGTCTGCCACCAGTGTTTTGGTGTCTTCTGGGGTTAAATTCGATATATGATGCCACGTAAAGCGGCTAAATTTTTTAACTGTTTCGATCATCTCTATACGTCACATTTCTAGGTTGCGCAAAATCATCGCGCGCCACAATCTGAAAACCTTCCCGTTCATAAAAGCGTTGGGCAGCCACATTTTCCTGCACCACTTTTAGCTCCAACGGTTGTTGCGCCCGCTGACGCGCCCAATTAAGTAATAATTTACCCACACCTTGTTGCTGCCAGCCGATTTTAACAAAAAGCAAATGTAAAAAACTATCCCACTCCGATAAGGCCGCAAAGCCGACAATCTCACCGGCCACAACGGCGACTTGGACTTGTTCGCCGACACTTACCCGCTCAAAATCTGCATATTGGGGGTTTTTCACCCACGGAAAATAAGCCTGCCGACTAGTCAAGTAAATCTTAGCCACACTGGCAACATCTTGCGGCTGCATTGGCCGTAGTTGTACCTTGTCATCTGGCGCAGTTGTTGTCATGTGGGTCATACAATCGTGGCCTACTTTCCTTAACATTTAACAGCTAGCCATTACGATGATAATCGCTAGCGCATAACAGGATTTATTATAACAGTTTTTTGTACGACTGTAACCGTCACCAATCGCACAAAAAAGAACGACTTTCTGACAGAAAGTCGTTCTTACACACACGATTTTAGCGCCGTGCGCTCCGCTTTGCTTTTTTAATTTTACGTTGTAAATCACGTGCTTTTTGCTTCGCCAATTCGCGTTCACGTCGCATTTTAAAAGGATTTTGCAAAAAGAATGTTTGAATTGTCTGAAAGACGTTTCCGACAACCCAGTAAAGTGACAAGGCACTTGGCACTGCAATGGCTGAAAAGAAAATAACAACCGGGAAAATATAAGGCATTGCCTTCGTCATCCCGTTTTGTTCTGGCGTCGCCTGCATAGACAACCATGATGAGGCAAACGTAAAGACTGCCGCCAAGATTGGCAAAACATAGTAAGGATCATGGCTGCCGAGTTGCAACCACAAAAACTTACCTGACTTCAACACCGGTGACGTATAGATGGCTTGGTACAAAGCAATCAACACTGGCATTTGCACAATTAATGGGAGTAATGACGCAAATGGGTTAACGCCCGCTTCTTTATACAAAGCTTGTTGCTCGGCCATCATGAGTTGCCGGCTCTCCGTATCCTTACCTGGATACTTAGCTTGTAACGCCTTTAATGCTGGTTGTACCCCTTGCATTTTCATCATTGAGTGCACTTGATAAACCATCAATGGCAAAATCAAGAAACGAATCAAAATGGTGAAAATAATAATGCCCATGCCATAGTTGTTGCCAAACCAAGCGGCTGATCCCAAAATAGCTGATGTAAAGGCCGCAACAATTGCGCCCCACAGCCCATGCGACGCAACATGTCCGTTAAACGAGGCACTAGCCACGATGATAATCACTAACGCCACAGCTGCTAGGATAAGGGGTAACGGGCCAATCTTTTTTAGAATATTTTCAAAACGTTTCATCGGTCTTCTACTTTCAAAATATTAGCTAATTTTAGCACATGTGTAATTTGTTCTTTGATGAATTTTTGGCTTTTTTTGGCAACAGCTGGGCGCGCAATAATAAGCAAATCCAACTCTTGTGGTAATTGTGGTTTGAGTTCTAAAATACTTTGTCTAATGCGGCGCTTGACCCAAACCCGATCGTGCGCTTTCCCAACCTTCTTACTCACAGACAAACCCAAGCGAAAATGCTTCTGCTCAGGCTTTTGGAGTTGGTAAAGAATAAAATATTTATTTGCGACAGACTGGTGTTTATTAAAAACAGTTTGAAATTCAGCCGGTTTTTTTATTCGGAAAGTTTTTCTCATTAGATTTAGTCTCTCTTGAGGGATATGTACGCGGTTTTGGCCGCATCGCGATGCCGGCCCACCCTAGCAGTCCTCACGCTTTTAAAAAAATAAAAAAGCCACTGCATAGCAGCGACCTTGTTAGGCTGATAGAACCTTGCGGCCCTTTGCACGACGGCGAGCCAAAACTTTACGACCGTTGCTCGTGCTCATACGCTTACGGAATCCGTGTACGCGTTCACGATGGCGCTTCTTTGGTTGGTATGTACGCTTCATGTGTGTTCACCTCCATTCGCGATTTTTACCTGCAAAAACTTTGCAATTCGATTTTAATCATAACATGGATCACATCTATAAGCAAGCATCTCCGTGTAAATCAATCGCCAGCTAATGTGTGAATCATCCCAATAGGACCATTGTACGCTATCTCACCTTTTTGAACAACAAAAAAAGCCATCGTCTGATGGCTGCTTCATCGATTGCTTAAAGCGCAACGTTATGATGGACCTTTTGGACATCATCGTCGGCTTCAAGGGCATCAACAAGCTTTTCAAATGTGGCTAAGTCTTCGCCTTCAAGCGTGACTTCAGCTTGTGGTAGCATTGTAATTTCTGTCGTTGAGAATTCTGATACACCGTTTTGACGGAGTGCTTCGATTGCCTTATGCAAATCAGCGGGTTCTGTATAAACCACAACTTGTTCGTCTTGTTGTTCTGCATCACGCACGTCAACTTCTGCTTCTAACAACGTTTCCAATACGGCATCAGCGTCGTCACCTTCAAACACAATCACGCCAGTTTCATCAAACAAGTAGCTGACCGAACCAGCGGCACCGTATGTCCCACCGTTTTTATTAAAGGCTGTCCGGACATTCGTAGCTGTCCGGTTAACGTTAGACGTCAACGTATCAACAATCAATAATGAGCCATTTGGTCCAAAGCCTTCATAACGTCCCTCGATAAAGGTTTCATCGCCTGAACCCTTCGCCTTTTCCAAGGCACGTTCAATGACATGCTTTGGTACTTGGGCTTGCTTAGCACGTTCGATAACGAACTTCAACGTTGAGTTCGCTTCTGGATCAACACTGTTCCCTTGCTTAGCAGCTGCGTAGATTTCGATGCCATACTTACTGTTGACTTTAGCGGCAGCCCCATCGGTCTGCGCCTTTTTCATCTTAATGTTTTCCCACTTACGTCCCATGGTCTCACCTCATCTGTTTTTGTTTATCTCTTCAATATTATCACGGTTCCATCGTATTTTGTACGCCAAAATGCGCACAGTATCATTTGATGACGCGATATTCGCCTGGCTTTAAATCAGCCAAATGATAATCCCCAATGTGCGTCCGAATCAGGCGCAACGTTGGCAAGCCGACCGCAGCGGTCATACGCCGTACTTGCCGGTTACGCCCTTCCTTAATCTTGAGTTGAATAAAACTTGTTGGTTGATTTTTGCGGACACGAATTGGATTTTCCCGTGGCCAGAGCCATTTTGGATACGGGATGCGCTTAACTTTCGCCGGTAGCGTCCAACCATCCTTTAATTCAACCCCATTTTCGAGTTGCTTTAATTGCGCTTTCGTTGGTATCCCATCAACTTGTACGACATAAGTTTTATACGCCTTATTATCTGGATCAGTCAGCGCGTGGTTCAACTGGCCGCTGTCAGTTAACAACAATAACCCCTCACTATCCATATCTAAACGACCGGCCGCATAGACCCGTGGGATATCGATATAATCCGCCAGTGTCGGTCGACCATCCGCATCAGTGAATTTTGTCAAAACATTATAGGGTTTGTTAAAAAGTACGATCATACGCTTAATTATAGCAAACATCCCGGGTAAAATCAGGCGTTTTTTTGAAGAGCTTAAACTTTTCTTTAGAATTCACAAAGTTGTCCAAAACAAGTTACCAGCCTGTGAAATATCAAGGTTTCGCGAAACATTAATCACAAGGGTGTTCACAAGTTATCCACATATCCACAGGTTGTGATTGGAAAATTGTGGATAATGTTTATAACAAACCTCAAATATTGTCCTTACACACTTTTACGTGTGTACAACATTGTTTGTTTGTGGATAACTCGCACATTTGTTCGTTCTAGTATCCACATCATCGCTTTTCTTTTGTCCACACCTGTTGAAAGGTCGTAAAATTGTCTTTTGCTTGTGGAAAACTCAATTTCTTACTGTTATAATTAGTTTTGCTACTTCTTCTTTAAATTTAGAAAAGTTGATCGGCACATCACGGCAAATGACTTTATTTGCCGTTATTTTGGCTTTGTGTCGACTATATAGGAGAGATTTTCGTGACAAAACCCATTACAAAAGAGGAATTATGGAATCAGGTTAAAGCTAAGTTCTATCAAGAAATTGGTCCGGTTTCATTTGATACCTACATCGAACCCTTAACACCCATTACCTTAACTGAATCCCGGATTATTTTGGAAGTGCCGGCAGAGGAAAGTGCCGACATTATTGACAACTGGAATAAATCTTATGCCATGAGTTTTGTGCAATATGCCATGGAAATTGCCGAAGGCTTTATTAAACCAGAGCTGCGCGTGGCAGAAAGTATCCCCAAGTCAACGCCAATCCAAACGGAAAATCTTACCTTTACCCGCGAATCCGATCTCAATGAAAACTTCACGTTTGATAAGTTTGTTGTCGGCGCAGGGAATGAGAATGCTTACGCGATTGCACGTGCTGTCGCTGAAGATCCTGGCCGTGTTTATAATCCGTATTTAATCTACGGTGGCGTTGGCCTGGGTAAAACGCATTTGATGCAAGCCATCGGGAATGCCTATTCCAAGACCACACCATCGGCCCGGATTAAATACGCTACGGCAGAAGATTTTTTGAATGATTTTACGGAATCACTACGCGCTGGTGAAGGCGCAACCGCGGCGTTCAAAAAAGAATATCGGACCGTTGATCTCTTATTAATTGATGATATTCAGTTCTGGTCAGGTAAGGAAAAGGTGCAAGAAGAATTCTTTAACACCTTTAATGTCTTGACCAAAACCGGCAAGCAAATCATCATGACGTCGGATAAACTGCCAACAGAAATCGTCGATTTGCAATCTCGCCTGACATCACGCTTTGAAGCGGGAATTTCAATGGATATTCAAAAGCCCGATTTACCAACACGGGTGGCGATTTTAAAAAACCTCGCCGAAACCGACCATTTGACCATTCCAAATGACGTTTTGGAACTGATTGCAGATAAAATAGATTCCAATATTCGAACGCTAGAAGGGACATTCCATCGTTTTGAAGCCATGTTGCGTTTCCGCAATAAGCCGGCAACAAAAGAAACCGCCCAACAAATTTTGGGCGATTTAAACATCAATCAAGGGTTTAAAATTACCGTTGAACGCATTCAACAAGTGGTGGCCGATTACTACATGCAAACGATTGACGACCTCAAGAGTACGAGTCGGAAAAAAGATCTCGTCACTGCGCGGCACGTTGCGATGTACCTGACACGCACACTCACTAACGAAAGTCTGCCTGACATTGGTCGTGCCTTTGGCGGCCGGGATCACTCATCGGTGCTCCATGCAACCAACAAAATTACCGAAAAAGCCGAGTCTGATGCTCGGACAAAAGAAATGTTGGACGCCTTAACGGACGAGATCAAAAACGGAAAATAACCCATGTGGATAACAATGGATAAGCTGGTTAGTTTTCCCACAACATTGTGAACAACCACTTAACCAACATCAGTTACCCACAACCTGTTTTCCACAGCTTCAACACCCCTTATTATTACTACTAGATATCTTTATTTAATTGATTTAAATAAGCCACCCAGCTAAGGGCCAAAAATAGAGGAGCATAATGATGCAATTTTCAATTAATCGCCAAGTTTTTATCAAATCACTTAATGATGTCTCGCGTGCCATTTCATCGCGTACAACGATTCCTATTTTGACGAACATTAAAATTGTTGTGTCACAAGATGAATTGATTTTGACGGGATCAAACAGTGATATCTCAATTGAAACGCGAATTGAACAATCTGATACGTCGGCCCAATTAGTGATTGGGTCAACAGGGGGCATTACCTTGCCAGCCACTTTTTTTGCTAATATTGTTAAAAATCTGCCAGCCGACGACTTAACCTTGGCCGTAGATGGCTTGCGTGCTAGCATTACTTCGGGGGCTTCTGCCTTTACCATTAATGGCCAAGATGTCCGTAACTACCCACAGCTGCCAGAATTAGATGATGTCCAAAGTTTAAGCGTTTCAGCAGCACAATTAGTGGATATCATTTCGCAAACGAAGATTTCAGCGTCAACCCAAGAAAGTCGCCCAATTTTGACGGGCATTCATCTGGCCTTAAACGGCAATGATGTCAAGGCTGTCACGACAGATTCACACCGCTTGTCACAACGCATCGTCACACTAACAGGGACAGACGCCCAAGTGCAAGCTGATGTGATTATGCCAGCAAAGTCTTTTAATGAATTACAAAGTTTGTTAGAAGGACAAGATCGGGTGGAGATTAAGTTAGCGAAAAATCAAGCTGTCTTTGATCTCGGGCACACCACGTTCTATTCACGTTTGTTGGAAGGGAACTATCCAGAAACAGACCGCCTCATTCCAACAGAAAGTACGACTCAGTTAACGATTGATGCTGGGACGTTGCTTGGTGCCATTAACCGGGCCAGTTTGTTGAGTCATGAAAGTCGTAACAACGTTGTGCAATTGACCATGACTGATGGTGTTGTGACACTGACTGGGACGTCACAAGAGGTCGGTCAAGTGCAAGAAACCTTGCAAACAACAGCAGTTGAAGGGGAAAACTTAGAAATTTCGTTTAACCCAGATTATGTTCGAGATGCCCTGCGTGTCTTTAACGGCAAGATAGTTGATTTGAAGTTTACGACTAATTTGCGACCTTTCACGGTAACGCCAGCGGGTGAAGTGGATAATAAGCAGTTACAACTGATCACACCTGTGCGAACATTTTAATTCGTGATACGCGTTTTAAATAAAAGTAAGTCAAAATAAACCATTACCCTTAAAACGGCCTAAAATCGCTTAAAACTGATTTTAGGCCGTTTTTTTAAGAATTAGTGGTGAAAAAATGGTATAATACAAGGGTAACCGATATGACGAAAACGATAGAAATTACAACTGAATACATCACACTCACACAACTTCTAAAAGAAGAAAATATTATTTCTTCAGGTGGTCAAGCAAAATACTATCTGATGGATTTTCCCGTTTTACTCAATGGTGAACCGGAAAATCGTCGGGGAAAAAAATTGTACGATCATGATGAGATCATCGTTGATGGCGAAACCTATATCATTTCATTGGCAGAAAATGCGGATGAATTAATTGCCCAGGCACAACAAGAAAAGGATGAACGTGCCTTGGCCGCCAAGAAAACAGTCCGCGATGATCGGATCAAAGCGCAAAAAGCAGCTGTTGCCAAGGCGCGCAAAGAAGCACGGTTTGCCGAGTTGCGTCGACAAAATAGTTCGCGTGCTGGTGGCTTTGGCCGACCAAAGTCAAATCGTCGCAGTAACGGGCCAAAAGGACCGGGTTCTTGGAACTCACATCGTTAACACTGACGAACTACCGGAATTATGCTGATTTGACGCTTGATTTTAGTGCGGGTGTGAATGTATTTTTGGGCGAGAACGCGCAGGGCAAGACGAATTTGTTGGAAAGCATCTACGTCTTGGCTTTGGCGCGTTCTCATCGTACGAGTAGTGATAAAGATTTAATTCGTTGGCAAGAAAAGTCGGCCACGATTAGCGGCCGCATTAAAAAAAATGTCAGCGAAACACCATTAGCTTTGCATTTTTCGAGTAAAGGCAAAAAAGCACGGGTGAATCATTTAGAGCAGTCAAAACTGTCACAATATATTGGCCAATTAAATGTCATTTTGTTTGCCCCAGAAGATTTGGATCTCGTTAAGGGGGCGCCCAGTGTGCGGCGACGCTTTATTGACATGGAATTCGGGCAGATGAACCCCTTGTATCTCTATAACACGACGCAGTATCGTCGTATTTTACGGGATCGCAATGCGTATCTGAAGCGGTTGCAAATGAAACAAACGACCGATAAAGTGTTTCTGTCGGTTTTGACGGCGCAACTCGTTGATGTGGGCGCGCAAGTTTTGCTTGCCCGTCGTGGCTTTTTAGATCGCTTACAGGCCGCAGCGCAGCCGATTCATGCAGAAATTTCGAATCAACGGGAAACATTGACGTTAGCTTACCAAACTGGGGTGGCGTTTGACCGTGATGATGACCTCGAAACAGTTAAGACAGCGTTTGAAGCAGCCTTAGCCCATCAAGAAGCCCGTGAGATTATGCAGGGGACCACTTTAGTTGGTCCACACCGCGATGATATTAAATTTATGGTGAACGAGAATGATGTTGCCGTTTTTGGTTCACAGGGACAGCAGCGGACAACCGCGTTGGCGGTCAAATTAGCAGAAATTGATTTAATGCAAGCAGAAACGGGGGAATATCCCGTCTTACTCTTAGATGATGTGTTAAGTGAATTGGATGCTAATCGACAAACTCACCTCTTACTGGCCATTCAAGATAAGGTGCAGACGTTTATTACAGCACCGACATTAAGTGATGTGGCGCGCCAGTTGATTCATACGCCGAAAGTGTTTCACGTGCAACAGGGTGACATTACGGTAGAAGAGCACGCTGAGTAATCAGCAAGTACATAAAGGATTGATTATGTCTGAAGAAAACAAGCATGATGTAGAAAATATTGACGGAATTGTCACAGATGACGAAGAAATTCGCAGTGCAAGCACGGTTGATGCGAATGCTGGTGATTATAATGCAGACCAAATTCAAGTCTTAGAAGGCCTTGAAGCCGTTCGTAAGCGTCCGGGGATGTATATTGGGACAACGACTGCGCAAGGTTTGCATCACTTGGTTTGGGAAATTGTCGATAACGGTATCGATGAAGCCTTAGCGGGCTTTGCGTCACATATTACCGTGACCATTGAAAAGGACAATTCTATTACGGTAACGGATGATGGTCGTGGTATCCCAGTTGATATTCAGACTAAAACTGGGAAACCTGCGCTAGAAACAGTCTTTACCGTGTTGCATGCCGGCGGAAAGTTCGGTGGTGGCGGTTATAAGGTTTCTGGTGGGCTACACGGTGTTGGGGCTTCGGTTGTGAATGCCTTGTCAACCAACTTAGACGTTAAAGTTGTCCGTGATGGTCAAGTCTATTACATGGACTTTAAAGTGGGCCGAGTCAACACTAACATGGTCAAACTGGCGGAAGCCCCAACCATTGAACGTGGAACAATCGTGCATTTTAAGCCAGATGCCGATATTTTCCGTGAAACAACCGTTTATAATTACAACACGTTGTTAACGCGTGTCCGTGAATTGGCTTTCTTGAACAAAGGCTTACGGATTTCAATTACCGATAACCGTCCCGCCGAACCCGTGACGGAAACTTTCCATTTTGAAGGTGGGATTAAAGAGTATGTCGACTATTTGAATGCCGATAAAACCGTTGTTTTCCCTGAACCAGTTTATGTTGAAGGTGAAGAAAATGGGATTGTTGTCGAAGTCGCTTTGCAATATACGACCGACGTTAAGGATAGTCTCCGGACGTTTACCAACAACATCAACACCTATGAAGGTGGCACGCACGAGACCGGCTTTAAAACAGCCTTAACGCGCGTGATTAACGACTATGCACGTAAGACGGGGCAATTAAAGGAAAACGCTGAAAGTTTGACGGGTGATGATGTGCGTGAAGGGATGACGGCGATTGTCTCAATCAAGCATCCTGACCCACAATTTGAAGGGCAAACCAAGACAAAGCTCGGTAATTCCGATGCCCGGCAAGCTACTGACCGTATGTTTTCTGAAACATTCAGTCGTTTCATGATGGAAAATCCGGCAGTGGCCAAGCAAATCGTTGAAAAAGGGATTTTAG
>USIU01000027.1 GCA_900554745.1 uncultured Leuconostoc sp. | reverse complement strand
CCCCTGTTAAACCATCAATCCCCAAAACACCCATTAACATTTCAATGGTGTTGAGTAGTGATGTCACTGTCTCACGGTAAACAGTTGTAGCTTCAGCATACGTATTAGCCAATGTGACCAACTCAAAAATTGCAGCTACTGCATTCGGGACATTAAAATCATCATCCATCGCCAACTCAAAGGCTTGCACCTGTTCTTGTATTGTTGTTGCTACCGACACCTCTTCGCCAGGTACAGCATCTGCCAAGCGGAATTGTAAATTACGGTACCCTGTTCGGATGCGTTCTAACGCTGCGCGTGCCTGTGCCAAAGTGTCCGGCGCATAGTTAATCGGACGTCGATAGTGTGTGGTTGCAAGCAAATAACGAATGGCCATGGGATCATCGTAGTCTGCTAACATATCATGTAAAGTTGTAAAATTACCCAGCGACTTCGACATCTTTTCATTGTCAACATTGACAAAACCGTTATGTAGCCAGTAATTCACAAATTTTCGACCCGTACGGGCTTCCGATTGTGCAATTTCATTCGTATGGTGTGGAAAAGCGAGATCAATACCGCCACCATGAACATCAATGGTTTTGCCCAAATATTTTTGTGCCATCACGGAGCACTCAATGTGCCATCCTGGGCGACCTTTACCCCATGGTGAGTCCCATGAGATTTCATCATCAGCATGACTCGCTTTCCAAACGGCAAAGTCAATGGGATCTTCTTTACGGGTCAGCTCCTCATCATCTAAACGACCAGCGGCATTCGCCGTCATTTCCGTTAAGTCTTGGTGGGCCAAAATGCCATAGCCCTTAAATTGCTTAGCACGGAAATAAACATCCCCTGCTGACTCATACGCATAACCTTTTTCAATCAAATCTTGCACAAATGTGATGATATCAGGAATCACTTCAGTCGCGCGTGATCGAATCGTTGCTGGCTTAATGTTGAGCGGCAACGTGTCGGCATGAAAAGCATCCGCATACGTGTTGGCAATGGTCATTTCATCGACGCCTTCTTCACGAGCCCGTTTGATAATTTTGTCGTCCACATCGGTAAAATTCGAAACGTATTTGACGATATACCCACGATATTCAAAGTAGCGGCGAATCACATCAAAAGCAATCGCTGATCGCGCATTCCCAATATGGATATAGTTATACACTGTCGGTCCGCAGACATACATGCTCACCTTACCTGGTTTTAGCGGTTCGAAAACTTCCTTTTCTCGAGACAATGTATTGTAAACCTGAATCATACGACACTCCTAATTCTTAGTTGATTACGTTAGTCCTATTATACATGACATTACCAAAATTATCTGAAACCAACATTGTCAAAACCAACTAAAAAAACAGCCGTTTGGCTGTTTTAACGTTTACTTTTCTGTAATTGCGGCAATCCCTGGCAATTCCTTGCCTTCAAGGTATTCCAATGAGGCACCACCACCAGTTGAGATGTGTGACAATTGGTCAGCAACACCTAATTGTTGTACAGCTGCAGTTGAATCACCACCACCAACAATTGTTGTGCCACCGTTTTCAGTAACCTTCACTAATTCTTCAGCGATGGCCAAAGTGCCCTTAGCAAAGTTAGGCATTTCAAAGACACCCATTGGGCCGTTCCAAACAACTGTCTTGGCACCATCTAATGTGTCTTGGAACAACTTCACTGACTTTGGTCCGATGTCTAGTCCCATGTAACCATCAGGAATACCAGCAGCTGCATCCACAACTTCTGTCTTGGCATCATTTGAGAAAGCATCAGCGGCGACTGAATCAACTGGCAAAACAAGCTTATCTCCTGCTTCAGCCATCAATTCCTTAGCCAATTCAACCTTATCAGCTTCAAACAATGAGTTCCCAATCTTGTAACCCTTAGCTGCATCAAAAGTATAGGCCATACCACCACCGACAATGACCTTATCGGCCTTTTCAAGCAATGACTTCACGATTTCAATCTTATCTGAAACCTTAGCCCCACCAATGATGGCCACAAACGGACGCACTGGGTTAGCTACGGCGTCACCCAAGAACTTGATTTCCTTTTCCATCAAGAAACCTGCTGCTGCTTGTGAGACGTTTGCTGAAATACCAACGTTTGAGGCGTGGGCACGGTGTGCTGTACCAAAAGCATCGTTAACGAAGATATCATCACCCAATGATGCCCAGTACTTACCTAATTCATCATTGTTCTTTGATTCATTCTTAACTTCTTGGCCATCCGCAACGTCTTCAAAACGTGTGTTTTCAACCATCAAAACTTCGCCGTCTTTCAAATCTGCAATGGCAGCTTCCAGTTCGGCACCACGTGTTTGTGGGACAAACTTAACTTCTTGACCCAACAATTCACCTAAACGCTTAGCAACTGGTGCCAATGACAAGTCTTTCTTATCATCTTCAGACTTGATACGACCCAAGTGTGAGAACAAGATCGCACGTCCACCATGTTCAAGTACGTACTTAATTGTTGGCAATGCTGCCACAATACGGTTATCGTTTCCGATAACGCCTGCCTTGATTGGCACGTTAAAGTCAACGCGCATCAATACTTTCTTACCTGAAAGTTCCAAATCTGAAACAGTCAATTTAGCCATGATAGCCTCCAAATTTTTATTCTTACATACCTATTATAGAACAAAATCCCAACGTTGTGTTGGGATATGTGAAAAGGTATTCAAATTGTGACGACTTGGACTTTTTGTAACGGTAATCCGAAGGCTTGCAAGGTTTGAAAGTCCTCTGCTGATACTCGCACCGTTGTGATTGGATGGGCCTTGTCACGTAGAATCTCTGCCAATTGTGGCCGTAAGCGACCTTTAGCATCTACCACCCCATCGACTAGCGTTAACGTCGTCTGACTTGGGACAAACGCCAAGGTACGATCTAACTGCGTCACATTAAACTTTGCCTGTGGCCGGCGTTGACATACTGCGGTTAAATAGCTAGCAGCCCCGTCATATTTTTGATCATACGCGTAGACAAAATTACGATGCCCTTCAAAGTAAAAATCACGTACTTGGACATTTTGTTTACCAAAATAAAAATCGGATTGTTGTAACTCACCTGCACTAAAATACTGTTTGGCAAACAAAGCCCCATTACGCTGATAAATCTCTTTGTAATCTGTTTGACCGTTCAAGTCCAGCCAAATCACCGCTTGCACAAAACGTTGCGCATCATTGAACCAACGGACACGGGCGCGATCATAGCCACGACTCACAATATGCTTGGTCCAGTCATTGTAAATTAAAAATTGGGCATCATCCGGTACCGGAAAATCTGTCCACCAAATGCCTTGCGTGTCATCAATTGCCGTTAAATACCGTTGTGCATACATATCATAGACTTGTTGTGGTAATAGCCCTAACTTTGTTACTAGATGCACCGCATCTTCATGCGGGGTCGCCAGCCACAAAGCCTCACTTTGCCCCGTCCGCACGCGCTCAATTTGCCATGCAATCCCTGGTGAATCACTATAAGTTAAGGTATTAATGATTTCAATGGTCATGCAACACCTCCAATAAACGCGCCCACCGTCTGGCAATGTCAACATTCAAAAATGCACGTGAGCGTTGGCTAGCACCGCGCGATAGTGCATCATAATCATCAAAAATACGACGCATTGCCGTAGCCAAATGCGTGATATTCTGTGCTTCCGCCGTTTTTTTCGGCTCAAAGGCCGCTAAATACCCATTTTCGCCGTCATGGACTAAGGTTTGAGCACCATATTGATTCGCATAAGTCGCAATCGGCAGCCCCAAACCAATGGCTTCCAGATACGCTAGGCCAAAGCCTTCCGAATAAGAAGCGGAAACAAACGCATCATATTGCGCCATCTCAACAAACATCGTCTGACTTAACCCTTTCAGCGTGACCACATCTGCCAACTGATACGTTTCAATCAGTTGTGCCAAAGGCGCATATTCTTGCCCCACACCGTAAATTGCTAATGTGAGCGCCATCCCCGAATCACGCAATTGTTTGACGGCCGCAATCACTTGCGTTAAATTTTTTTCCGGGTGTAAACGTGCTGCGGTCACAAATTTTGCAGTTGGCCCCTGCCAGTGACGCGGTGTTGCAACGTCTGAGACGCCACCAACTGGGATGACCACAATTTTATGGGCCACGTTCGTTATCCCCACCGTTTGTAATTGTGATAGTAGTTCATCACGTTGTTGGTCAGTCGCAACCACAATCACATCAACTAAAGCCAAATGATCAAATAAGTATTGATAGTAGTTGTTCCAAAGTGGATGACCATTGACAAAACCAATAAAATGCGCGGCATGAATCACGACCCCTAACTGCAACGGTGCGCCAGCTTGTTTGAGGCTAATCAGGGCCGCCTCATGCGAAACACCGCGATCAACGAAGTAAACATTTTGCGTAAAATACCGTTGCAGTTCCGCAAAGAAAAACGTGAGTAATTCTTCTTGAGTGGCGAATAAGTAATGCCGACCACGAAAGTTATCGACATGGATATTAACTGGCCGTTTGCCATTTTCACCCTCATATTGATAATGCCACGTCACCCGATGTTGCTTGTTTTCTAGGATCACACGGTCATCGGTGATGCTGTACTGACCATCGCGGTTGCGGCGCTTGCGACGTTGAATCGTTTCTGTATACTGACCTGTAGCCTGTCTGAATAATAGTCTTTGCGTTTGTGCCGTATCCCAAAGCGATTCTTCACAATACGTTTGTGGCGCACGCGTACCCTGTTGTAGATAGCTATCAGGCGCATCACTTAACAAATAATCATAAAGGCCAATGACTTCATGTTCAGCCAACTGCCACTCAGCCATATGTTGATGCAACTGCGGTAAAT
Source organism: uncultured Leuconostoc sp. (assembly GCA_900554745.1). Lineage (GTDB taxonomy): Bacteria > Bacillota > Bacilli > Lactobacillales > Lactobacillaceae > Leuconostoc. The sequence continues at coordinate 5,743 of USIU01000027.1, read as the reverse complement.
GGTCCGTGAATACGAACTTGAAAGGTAAACCCAACTCACGGAAACGCGCTGCCCGATAAAATTGCGAATGCTCAACACCACTATTGCTGTGTCCAATCCCTTGGTTAACAAAAAAATGCATGTGACAATTCACCTCCTATCGCCGACTATCAATCGGCCCATTTTGGACCACACATCCGTCATTATTTTCATTATCATAGCATAAAAGCGACAACCTCTAAAGTCGAAGTTGTCGCTTTTATTTGTGCTTATTGCGTAATTTGCAAAACTTTTTTAATCTGGTCAACCTGTGCTCTGGCAGCCCGATCTGGGTCAACCTTTGCCAAAGCAGCTAATTCTGCCTGCTTTGCGGCAGCCCCAGCTTGTTCTGCTGGTGTCTTGGGCGCCATCTTGGCAGCCAAAGACTTGGCTTGTTCAGGCGTCATCGCAATCCACGTTGCCGGTACTTGATACGTCACGTGCTTGTGTTGCAATTGGTGGTTATTGCCTGCCCAACCAAACAAGAACTTGTAAGTATTATTCCGATAAACATAACGGGTTGTTCGCACCACTTTGTAAGCTTTATCGCCATCAATCGCGACACGTTGAGAAGTTGTCTTCAAATCCGGTTTTGCCAAGGTTGTTTTCTTGGCATCCGGTGAAGCCTTATAAATATAAACATTCTCTTTACCCGCTGTCCCAACACTTTGATACAAAAGTACCCCAAATTGTTGTTGCGGTGATCCCGCTGAATAAATTTCAGTTTTAGTCGTTGTCACAACCGTCTTCATCCCAAAATGACTGTGCATGTTGGCTACGATCGCAACGACACTTAACGTTAACCCAATAAACATGAGCGTTGCCGTCACATAACGTAAAACGGTTGATTTAATCGTCATATTAGTCCAAAAAGCGAGCACGGCAAATACTGCCAGAATCACGATAATCATCTTATGCTGCCTCCTTTTCTGGTGTATTGACCTTACCACTGTGTAGGAAGAACGCGATTAAGATAGCCACAATCGCAAATCCTGCCGCCAGGAAGAATGACGCGTGGAAACCAGTTAATGTGGCATCCAAAGCTTTTTTACCAAAGACCAACGGATCGGCACCCTTCATGGCTGATGCTGGCATGTGATTTTGCGTCACCGACTGCATTACGGAAGCCAATACCGCAGTTCCCAAAGATGATGCGACTTGACGCATCGTATTGTTAGCTGCTGTCCCTTGGGCAGCTGTTTGCGGTGACAAGGCGCCCATCGCAGAAGCCGTTAATGGCATCATGGTCATGGCAATGCCAAACATCCGCAACGTATAGAGTGCTGTAATATAAACAGTTGGCGTATCAGCAGTTAAATAAACCAATGGTACGGTACCAATAATGAGGATCGTAAAACCAGTCATCGCTAACCGTTTAGCGCCATGTTTATCATAAAATGCACCAGCAATCGGTGACACAATCCCCATCATCAAGGCCCCTGGTAACAAAATCAAACCAGAGTGTAGTGGCGTTAACCCACGAATATTTTGCATATAAATTGGCAACACCATTTCCACACCAATCATAGCCATCATGGCCAGTGACACCAGAATGGTTGTCAATGTGAATTGCTTTGACTTAAAGACTGACATATCCAAAAATGGCTTGTCCATTTTTGATTGGTGCCAGATGAATTCGATGACTGTGATAAAGCCAAGCACCAATGGCACAATCACTTGCGCACTGCCCCAACCATTTGAGGCCACCATGGCAAAACCATACAACACCAACCCGAATCCAAAGGTTGATTCAATTAATGAGCGAATATTCAGCGTCACCTTTTGCGTTGGCAAAACATCATGGAAAATGAAACATGATGCAATCATGACCACAATCACAACTGGTAGTACCACCCCAAAGATTGAACGCCAAGAACTGACTAACGTAACCCCCAGCAAAGTGTGATCCTCTTCTAGAATCCAACCAGATAGCGTTGGGCCGATAGCTGGCGCCATACCGATAACTAAGCCACCAAGACCCATGGCTTTACCACGTGATTCAGCATCAAACAACGATAGCGACACCACCTGCATCAACGGCATCAAGATGCCTACCGCCATGGCTTGCAAGACACGTGCCACCATTAACAACCAAAACGCATTTGTCGGGGTCACAAAGGCCACCAAAGTCCCAAGCGTAAATAGACCCAAAGACGACAAATACAAAGCCTTCGTCGGCACGCGCGTCGTTAAGTAGGCTGAAACCGGCACCATAATACCGTTTGCCATCAAGAAAATGGTCGTTAGCCATTGTACCGTTGAGGCATTCACGTTAAACGCAGTCATTAGCGCTGGTAACGCCGTTCCCAATGCAGTTTGCATCAGCATAACTGAGAACACACCGACAAGCAAGACCATCATCATCGCCATACGATTAACTGGTTTACCATGCATGTCGAGAATTTTTTCACTCATATATAACTCCTTTTTTGATCAGTATCACATTATTAGTCTTTTTCTAAACAAATGATCCATTTGACCATGTAGAATATCTTACCGCTAACTAAAAAAATTGTCAACAAAGTTGACAATTAATTACATTTATTTTATTGTGATACGCGTAATTTGATGATGCTGATCCAGATTTACCACGGCATCAGCCGTTGGTTTCATGGGTAAAATATAACGATCGAGGTTCACTTGATTGGTGTCTTCCCAGGTCGTCATCGCCAATGCCGATAATTCAGCAACCGGCATTTGGGCAAATTGATACCGCCACGAGGTGGGATCAGTCTTAGCCTGTGCCGTCATCGCCAATGTCCGAGATAAATACCAAGTTTTAATATCCGTCAGTGCCGCATCTAAATAAATTTTAAAATCAAGTGCTGCCAGTTGTAACGCCACCACGCCTTCAATAATTAAAATATCTGGCCGCAGAATCGTTTGGCGTACTTGTGGATCAATATCGGCAATATCTTGACGGTAAAGTGGTATGGTCACTTCAGGTTGACCAGCTTGAAAATCCGCAATCATCTGTGCCATTTTGTCCAAGCTATACGTTTGCGGAAACCCTTTTTGGTCAAAGAGCCCTTGTGCCATCAACGTCGCATTTGGCATCAAAAAATCATCCGTGCTAACAACCGCAACGTTAACGGCTAATGCCTCAGCCAAGTTGGCGGCAAACGTACTTTTCCCAACCGCCACCGATCCGGTAATGCCAACCGTCATGAAGTCACCATGATACCGCTGCGCAATGGCTTGTACTAATGTGTTCATGCCTTAACCTCATAAAGGTCTGTGGGCACATCGTCTAACAAAACCGTTGCTTGTGTTTGTGCTAGCATGGTTAACTCATGCATGGCACGACTTGCGACAGTATAGAGCAGCCGGCGTTCCGTACCATCCCCATAACGGGTATTATCCGCATGCCAAATCACGACCGAATCAAATTCCAACCCCTTTGCGAGATATGATGGCACAATAATAGCGCCCTGGGCAAGTCGCTGGTTTTCTGATTGAATCAGTGTCACTGACTGGTCAGCCAACTGACGCGCCAAGTTTTGGGCGTCTTCAAGGGTTTTAGTGATAATGGCCGTCGATGCTTTCTGCTTAGCATCTGCTGCTAACCGCTGGCGGAGTTGCGCCAACATTGCGTCCTCATCGGGTAGTACGTACAATGCCGGTTTACTTCCTGCCCGGTTAAACGCATCAATGTCTTCACCCCCCTGCAAAATATGCTTAGTGAAGTCAGTGATTTGCTGCGTTGAACGATACGTTTGCGTCAATTTCACCGTTTCCACCCGCTCTGGATCAAATAACGTCGCAAAATCTTGTTGTAACGTCGTGGCATTGTCTTTGGTAAAGATGGCTTGGTTCAAATCACCCAGCACCGTAAACTTTGCTCTTGGGAAACTATACTTCAAAAAGGCCAGTTGGAACGGTGTGTAATCTTGTATTTCGTCAATAAATAAGAAACGAATATCACGTTCACCATTTTTACCAGTAATTAAATCATACAAATAGAGATAAATCGTGGTATCAATCAGTGACAATTGCTTATTTTTTAAGGCGTTAATGACGTCTTCGACATGCGCCGTCCAGTCCGTCATCGTGATACCAAAAGTTGATAAGTCAATATACTCATGGGCATGACGTAAGAAATCGACAAACTGCGCATTAATGTTCAAGAAGCTGCCCCGCCGAATTTGGCGTGCTAATGGCTTTAAGGCCCGCGTCACAATTTGCCGTGACAAGAATTGGCGTTCCGCCTTTTCACTGGCAAATTCCCGTTCTTTAGGCCCTTCGCCTAACTGTGCCAAACGCGTTCTTGCGGCTGCATATTCTTCTTGGTCATCCCCCATTCGGACCCGACCAGCGCCGACTAACTCGTCATATTCTTGCTTAGAGAGATTTTCAATCTCAAGTTCAACCCACTCTTTACGCATTTCCGTGCCGATACGAGCATTTAAAATCCGCATTAAGCTATCCCGCGTTGCTTCCAAACGTTGCCCTAACTTATAGTTATCGTTGTATTGATAATAAATTTCGGCAATGCGCTCTTTGGTCACTAACGGTTCCCCGCGAAACATGATATTGCGAATCCGCATATCGGCGCGGTTCAAATGTTCGGCATACGCAGTAACCGCATTAAACATTGCCAAACTACCCTTGGCCAGATTAATTTCAGCGGATGTATGATCATACTCAAAACGTTCTTGTAGCGTTTCCACCGCAATCTTAGGCAACCGACGTGATGCATATTGATAAAACGTCATTTGCACCATATTCTGTTCGCCAAGTTCTGGCAAGACATTGTCGATATAATCATTGAACAATTGGTTTGGGCTAAATAAGACCACTTGACCAGACGTCAACTTACCACGATAGCGATACAACAAATAGGCCACACGTTGTAAGACAGCCGCTGTCTTACCCGAACCCGCCGCTCCTTGGACAAATAGCAAGTCTGCGGTAGTATTACGAATGATTTTATTCTGTTCTTTTTGAATGGTGGTGACAATCGACTTCATTTTTGTTGACGATTCACCCGATAGGGCGTTCATCAACATCGCATCGCCAATGGCCTCTTCCGTATCAAATAACGTCACAATCACGCCATCTTCAATTTGGAATTGACGTTTCAACGTCACGTTGGCTTGTTGGGTGCCATCTGGGGTCAGATAAGACACGTCACCAATGCCACCATCATAGTAAATCGAAGCCACTGGCGCACGCCAATCATACACTAAAAACTTATGGTCTTCATCACTAAATGAACCAAGCCCAATATAAATCGTCTCGGCTTCTCCAGACTCACTGGCCGACTCACTAAAATCAATCCGCGCAAAATAAGGGCGCTCAATTTGCTTGGTCAGCGTCGCAAAACGTTGTTCTGCTCGTGTCTTAGAGTTTTCCCGTTCGGAAAGCATTTGCTGTTGTTGCCGAATTGAGGCGGCTGTTTCAACAATCCCAGAGTAAGTATCCGTCTTCAGACGCACATCCCCCCAACTCTGGGCAACATGATCAATGTTTTGATTTGTTCGTTTAATTTCAGCCTCGGTCGTCAGCAATGCTTTGTTCATTGCTGTTAGCGTTTTATTCAAGTATTTTGTTTCGTCAATTTTAATTTCGTTGGCCAAAATCCGTCTCGCTCTCTTCAAATTCAGTGCTTTAATTATACGCTTTATCCCGCCAGAACACAAAAAAGCACTAACCAACGATTGGTTAGTGCTTTGGGACACATAAAAAGCCGCAACCGAAGTTGCGACTTGATATAGCTCGTGAG